>CALWQS010000074.1 GCA_944383745.1 uncultured Mediterraneibacter sp.
TCAAAGATGGAAGAGGCTGATCCTTATGCAGGCATAAATCAGCCTCTTCCATCTTTGACGGCTGAACTGTTACCTGACATTATACTTTGTTTTCTTTTGGTTGACAATCTTTCTCTTTGAGATTATGATATCTTACGAATGTTAATTTACTTATTACGAAAAGAAAGCTGTGAGAAAAATGGAAAATGAATTGACCCGCGGTTCTGTCATGAAGACCATGCTGCGCTTCGCCATACCGATGATCCTGGGCGACCTTCTGCAGCAGTGCTACAATATCGCGGATACGCTGATCGTAGGCCGCTTTCTCGGCGCTGGTGCGCTGGCGGCGGTCGGATCCGCCTTTTCCCTTATGACCTTCCTGACCTCCATCATCCTGGGGCTTGCCATGGGAAGCGGTACCGTCTTCTCCATCCGCTTCGGGCAGAAGGACGAGCGGGGGCTGAAGGAAGGGATCCTCGCATCCTTCACGCTCCTGGGAATCGTAACGGCCGTGCTCAATATCCTGATCTTTGCGGGGATCGACTGGATCATCTGGTTCCTGCGCACTCCGGATGAGCTTGTGAAACTGATGAAGGATTACCTGATCGTGATCTTCGCGGGACTGATCGGGATTTTCCTCTACAACTTCTTTGCCTCTCTGCTCCGCTCGCTGGGGAACTCTGTGGTGCCGCTCGCATTCCTCGCAGTATCCGCAGTCCTCAACATTATCCTCGATCTGTGGTTTGTCGCCGGGCTGAACCGGGGTGTCGCCGGTGCGGCTGAGGCGACGGTCATCTCCCAGTACGTGTCCGGGATCGGGATCGCCATCTATACGCGCATCCGCTTCCCGCATCTGATCCGCCGGGACGAAAACGTACGCCTCAGGCTCAGCCGCGTGAAGGAGATCACCAGCTTCTCAGCCCTGACCTGTATGCAGCAGTCCATCATGAACCTGGGAATCCTGGCTGTCCAGGGACTGGTCAACAGCTTCGGCACCACCATCATGGCTGCCTTTGCCGCCGCGGTGAAGATCGACGCCTTTGCCTATCTTCCGGTACAGGATTTTGGAAACGCATTTTCCATCTTCATCGCACAGAATTTCGGGGCAAAGCGAAATGACAGGATCCGGGAAGGCATCCGCTGTGCCGTGGGTGCTTCTGTCCTGTTCAGCCTGGCTGTTTCTTTCCTTGTCTTTGTCTTTGCAAGTCCTCTGATGGGACTGTTCATCGACTCCGGAGAAGCATCCGTCATCGCGGAAGGCGTCCGCTATCTTCGCATTGAAGGTGCATTTTACGCCCTGATCGGGATACTGTTCCTGCTCTACGGTCTTTACCGCGCCATCGGCAGCCCCGGAATGTCCGTGATTCTGACCATTGTCTCTCTCGGCACCCGGGTTGCTCTGGCATATGCGCTCTCCGCCGTTCCCGCGTTTGGCGTCGTCGGGATCTGGTGGTCCGTCCCCATCGGATGGTTCCTTGCGGACGCCCTGGGAGCCGGATACTATTTTATCCGTTACCGGAAGCGCTCCGTCTGCCCTCCCGGGGCAGGCTGAGCCCCTTCGGAAATTCCTGCATCAGATTCCAGAACCTTACCCCCGCCAGACCAAATTCCCGGGCAAGATTCCATTTTGCAGCGATGCTCCGGGCATCCTCAAACCACACGGCATGCTCCGCCCCTCCTTTCACGTAGGTAAACCAGGGGCTCTGTGCGATCTCGGCATGGCGGATGACCGCACCATTCTCTTCCGCGGTCTCCTCCGCCTCCCTGCTGCCCACCAAGCGCGCACGGGTGATTCCCCGCTCATAAGGAAGCGTCCAGTCGTATCCATAATTGGGGATCCCGAGGATCAGCTTTTCCGCCGGGATCTTCGTAACGGCATACTCCACCACCTGCCGGACTTTATCAAGAGGCGACACCGCCATGGGCGGTCCGTAAGCATACCCCCACTCATATGTCTTCAAAAAGACACGGTCCGCGCTGTCTCCCAAAAGCGCATAATCCGTGCCCTCCACGGCAAGCCCTTTCTGAGAATCCGAAACTTTGGGCGCTGCAGCCACAGAAACGCTGCAGCCCTTTTCACCTAATCTTTCTCTCACTCTTCCCACAAACTCTGCATAACGCACACGGTCTGCGGGAAGAACATTTTCAAAGTCAATGTCCACCCCTCTGAAGCCCTGTTCTTCTGCCAGGGCGGCAAGCTGAGCGATAATCCGGTCCTGGATCAGCCTGTTTTCAAGGATTACCCTGACAAGCTGATTATGAAAGGCGCCTTTCGAAAAAGGTGTCAGGACAAGGACCGGTTTCACATTGTTTTTCTCCGCCATCTGTATCATCCGCCGGTCATCTCCGGAAGGAAGGATCAGATTTCCCTCAAATGTAAACCCGCAGGAAAAAACAAGCAGTTCTTCCAGCAGGACGAGCGCCTTCTCCAGCAGGGAAGGCTCGATATATGGATAAGCATAACCGCCTGCCGCCAGTTTTTCGACAGAACAGTCTTCTTTTTCTTTTTTTAATCCATGATCCAAGATCATCACCTCCGTGCAGAAAGCATATGCTCCACGGGGGAAAATTATGACTTTTTCTATTTTTCATCATAAGCAGAACCTGCAGCCGCTTCCGGATCGAGGACGATCACCCGGTCATATTTTCCCTCCGCCTTCTCAAGCAGTTCTCTGTCCGTTCCGTCCGTTACTTCCACATCCTCCGCCCAGAGAAAATATCTGCACACATAGAACGCCTCTCCATCCGAGACCTGCCCATCCCGATCCGAAGCGATGATAAGGTAGCTTTTCTCGTCCGTTTCTGTCCCTTCATACCAGCGGTCTCCCAGGATCTTCTCCGCCCGCCCGGGAAGAGTTTCACCATAATGCTGCCGGATGCTTCTCAGCCCGTTGATCTCTGAGTAGAGGAAATTCACCGCCACAAGAAAAGTCCCCAGGACCGCGTACTGATATCTCCGTTTCGCCGCAGGAGAGGAATACGCCCGGTACGGTCCACGCTCGTCAATGCTCACGGCAAAAGATCCTTCCATATCTGTCACTGCACCCATGACCAGCATCCCCGCAGCCAGTACCATGATACTGCAGGCATACCGTTCAAAGCCTGCCAGCCGAAGCGCCTCCTCCGCAGGCATGGTATAAAGGTACATGTACAGCATACCCGCGTAATAGAGAAGAACCGCCATATCTGCCGCCGCAAGGATCCTCCCCAGGTTCCAGCGGCGCTTCATCTTAAGCCTTGCATAGAGGACGGCTGCCAGTGCCAGCCCATTGCAGAGAAGAAAAATCTGCACAGCGCGCCCGGCAGGATCCAGCGCAGCCGTGATAAAATCCCGGATCACGCTGCCGTACAGTTCCTCTCCCACCGGAATCCCTCCTGCTTTTCCGCCCACAGTCTCGAACTTTCCCGTAAAGCCTGCCAGATCTGTCTTCAGATGATACCTCCATGCCAGGGACGGAAGAGCCATGCCCATAATCAGGAGCGCCACATACAGGAATCTCCGGCTCCTCGCTTCCGCCGCTGCCTTTCCCGGCAGTGTCTTTCCCGGTGCTGTCTTCCCAGGTACTGTCTTCCCAGGCCTGACGATCTTCCAGATGGCATATGCTCCGGCGATCCCTGCGAAGAACATCCCCGTACTCTTTACGATCCCTGTATAACCGAGGAGCAGGATCTGAAGGATGCACAGCCTTCCTTTTTCCTCCCCGCACCGGTAACTGACTGCAAGGGATGCCATAGCCAGAAGGGGCAGCAGAAAATCTACCAGAAGACTGTTGATCCGGATCGTCAGGTTCAGATAGGACAGGACCGCGCACCCCATTGCCAGGAACGAATAGAGCAGGAAGCGGCGTCTCTCCATGACGATGCCGAAGACAGAGAAAAAGCATGCGAGGATCAGGCAGTTCTGGGCAAGCAGCATAATCCCCTGGGAATGCCCGGCGTATCTGCAGATATAATAGATAAAAAGACTGCTCCCCGGCGGATAGTCCCGAAAAGGAATCAGCTCCGTGTCCACACCCGGAAGCTGATCTGCGGAAAGCAGATATTTTACGATCAGCGCCCAGTGGGAAAAATTATCGTAATGGACCAGTTTCAGATTCAGTGTCAGCCAGACGAACGCCGCTGCCCCTGCGGCAAAACAGATCCCGCAGAGGCTCAGAGCCGGAACGCGGATCTTTTTCCTGCTAAGCAGAACGAAAAAGGCCGCAGCTCCTGCAAGTCCTCCCAGCATCAGAAGATCCGCAGTCTGTTTCAGGGCTCCCGCCAGCGCGCCGCAGAAGAGCATAAGGCCGATTCCCGTCATGGAAACAGCGGGGACAAACCATACCTTCACCTTGCCGAACCGGAATACCGCAAAAAAGTATCCCCACATGGACAGACAGATCCCGGCAGCTTCCATTATATTTCGAAACAGTTCCATCTTTTCCCCGGCTCCTTTCATGCTTCTTTCCTTTTTCCCCGGCGCATCTCTATGTTCCGGCGCACCTCATCGTATATGGTCATCCACGGATCGATCTCCCGGGGCAGAGAGTGTTCCCTGTCGTGAATGACCTGAAGCCAGTTCCGCCTGTCCTCTTCCGTCTCCGGGGTGACCACTGCCGCGGCGAACCAGTTCCGCCTGCTCTGCTCTCCGTCGTCCCGTTCTTCTCTGCTGTATACGCACACTGCGCTTAAGGCTGCACGGTAGTATGGAGTAGTGACAAGCACCCGGAACCGGTCATCTTTTGACAGCAAGACCGGTTCCGGAAACCTCAGGGCGATCCCTTCCTCAGAGACGTCAACCGTCATTCCCCGGTGCCGTTCTCCCCGGAACCAGACTTCCGCTTCTTCCTCCGCTCCGATCCGGTCCGAGATCCGTCTGGACTCCCTGCCCAGCATAAAGAATACCGCATAGAAAAGTCCGATCAGATTATAACTGAGCCAGAACAGGATCACACTGCTGTACACCAGAGCCATCCCGTATTTTCCCCGTGCGAAGTGAAAGATCGATATCACTGTCAGAAGGAGCAGCACTCCATGAGGGATGAGATACCTTGACGAAGCCGTCTTTTCCTTCCGTTTCTTTTTATCCGTGACCCTGAACTTTTTCCGGTGTATGCCTATGGATTCCAGAAAAACCGGGACGATCAGATAAGGCGCCAGGATCGTATCGATGATCTGGCTCCACCTCACATTGCGGATATTTGTATTCAGATATTCCACTGCCCTCCGATAGATCAGATGAGAAGGCAGCCAGAATACAAGAAGTTCCCAGAACCCGCATTCCACCAGCTGGAATCCGAACAGCGCAAAAAGGATCGGCGCAAGGATAAAGATCATCCGGCACAGGAAAGACCACCAGTAAAGATAGGCGTTCAGGTAAGACAGCCTCGCCGCCGGGGACAATTTTTTTGTAAACACTGCCCCAGTGTTCTGAATGCTCTGGATCACGCCTCTCGCCCATCGGACTCTCTGGCCGATCATGCTCTCTACTGTGGTCGTGGACAGTCCCGCGGCAAGCACCTCTGATGTGGCATAAGTGAGATACCCTGCTTTCTGCAGCCGGAGACTGGTCTCGAAGTCTTCTGTCACCGTATCGTATGGAAATCCTCCGATCTCCTCCAGCGCCGAGCGCAGGATCACTGTATTGCTTCCCGTGTATGCCGCCGCATTTGCCGCATTTCTCAGGACATTGATCTCACGGGAAAAAAAGTCCTGTTCATTTGGGATGTCCTTTTCCGAAAACAGATTAAACTGAAACAGATCCTGATTATAGAAACTCTGGGGCGTCTGAACCAGCCCCATCCGGCTATCCGGCGTCAGGAAATACGGCACTGTTCTTACAAGGAACTCTCTCCGGGGTATCATATCCGCGTCAAATGTCGCGATCAGCGGCGACGACGTATGGGCAAGGGCATTGTTATAGTTTCCCGACTTGGCATGCCGGTTTTCGGAAAGGCCCAGATACCCGGCTCCCAGGTGCTCCGCCAGCTCCCGGATCTCTGTTCTGTCTCCGTCGTCACAGACATAGATGTGAACCTTGTCTCTGTCCGGGTACTCCAGAAAGGTACAGGCATTGATCGTCTTGTACAGAAGTTCGGCGGACTCGTTGTGAGTGGCGATGAACACGTCCACATCAGGGAATCTCTCCGAAGGGACATCAGGAAAAGGGATCTCACAGTCAGCGCTTTTCATTCTGCCGATCATCAGTTCCATCATCCCCAGAGTGGTCACGGTTTCCGCCAGGACCAGAACGATCCCCGCCGCTGCCTGCAGGAATCCTGCCGCCCAGGGGATCGTAAATAAGATCCTCCAGATCAGATAGACCGAGGATGAGAAGATGGCAGCGGTAAACCAGCGGTTTCTCTTTCTCTCATCCTCCATGCCGCCCGCCTGCCTTTCTCCGCCCGGGAAAGCCCCGGCTTCTCTGGAGAAGTGTTCGGAGAATGGCAGCGCTGTCCCGGACAGGGCGAAAGTGGGTTCCTTCATTTTTATCGAGATATACTGTGTCAATCTTCTCCGTCCGTATGGGGATTCCCAGGGAAACACATGCAAGAAGTACATTCATCTCATACTCGAACCGCTCTCCGGGAATCTCCAGCATCAGATCCAGGAGGCTGTCGTCGAATGCCCGCAGTCCGGTCTGTGTATCACTGAGATATCTTCCGCTGATCAAACGAAACACAGCAGAAGATACCCGATTGCCCAGCCTGGACTTCCAGGGCACTTCTCTCCCCGAGAAATCTCTTCCGCCAAGGATCAGCGTACCCGGACAGTTTTCCGCAAGTTCCAGCATCTCCGCCCCGTTTTCCGCCGAATGCTGTCCGTCGCTGTCCAGACACAGGATGCCTGCCGCGGGTTTCATCAGCTCTTCATTTCCGCCGGCAGTTTCTTTTTCTGCGGCCACGCACCGGCGCACATATGAAAATCCGGTCTTTAGAGCCCTGCCTTTTCCCTTGTTTTCTTCGTGATGCAGTACGATACATTCATCCATTTCATCGATCCGTTTGAATATCTCCCGGTAATCCTCGCCGGAGCCGTCGTCAACGACCACGACCTGAGCCGCCATCTGCTCCAGAAGTTCTTCTATCCTTGCGCAAAAACACGGATCCGGCTCCAGAGTCGGAATAACGATATATTTTTTCATTTCTCACCACGCTCCCCTGTTTCTTCCGGCCTTTCTCCACTCAGTATCCTGCTTCTGGGACAGTTTTCCCTGCATCCGATACACTCTCTCCTCATGCAGTCGATCTTTCTGTCATTGATGTAAAAACGATCTTTTCCCATATATTTTGAAATGTACAGCGCCGTGTCCGCGCACCGGTACAGTTTTTCATAATCCCGGATCGTCCCATCCACAAAAACAGCGCCGATGCTGGCGGAAACTCTGTACTTCTCATAGTCTCTTTTCAGCGAGGAGCGGATCTCGTCCAGGAGCGCGGCAAACTTCTCCTCCAGTCTTCCGGCAGAGACCGGATTGCGGATCAGGACTACAAACTCGTCGCCGCCCAGCCGCCCGATCACATCCTCTCTGCGAAAAGCAGAGGACAGACATTCCCCAAACTGCCTTAAGACCCGGTCTCCCTCCGGATGGCCTTCCGAGTCGTTGATTCTTTTAAAATTATCCAGATCAAACAGGATCAGAACGCCTTCCGGATGTTCTCCCTTTAAAAATTCTTCCACGCGGCGTTCAAACCCGTTTCTGTTATACAGGCCTGTAAGCCTGTCATACTCGGCTTGTGTCCTGGCAGCAGACAGCTGCCCTTCCATCTGGTATATTCCCTTAGATTTTTCTACATATTCCCGTTCCAGTTGAAAGATCATATCCGCCAGAGGGCGGAGTTCCGGTATCTCGCTGTCTTCTTCCTCCGGATCACGTTCTCCCCGCAGGATGCCGTAGATCCCGTCTCTGATCTGCTCAAAATGGAGAAAAAAATATCTCTTCAGGAAAAGCCGCACCAGCAGGATCGTCAGGACACTGATCAGACCGATCGCCGCCAGGCCGATCCAGAACGTAATCCATACGTCGGCAAGTACCCGCTCCAGCCCGGAAAATGCCACAAGATACATGCCGTCCAATTCCCGTATCACTGCGTTCTGATATGCGCCGTTGACATAGAGCAGGACCGGTTTCTCCTTCGGCAGCCCCTCCAGAAATTCCAGAAGCGGCTCTCCCTCTTCCACGCCCCTGATTCTGATCGTCTGCCGGTTATTTTCCGTAATCCCGAAGATCGTCCCGCTCACCTTTCCCACAGAAAAAATGCTGGTTTCGTATTCTGTCGTTGCCTGTCGCAAAATAGAGCTGACCATCTCTTTCCCGCTTCTGAAATCCGTATGGTTTGGATCTGCATCGATCCGCACCGCCGCAAACCGGTCTGAATCCGAACCTGAGACGACATAAAAGTACCTCGGCCGTTCCCGGAACTCCGGCTCATCCATGCGGACGGCATATACCTCCTGCCCCATTCCATCCACGGACGTCCCCCTGATCTCCGCCATCACGCCCTCCTCTTCCTGCACATTCAGCAGTTCCTCATTCGTACTTACAAAGATTCTTCCCGATGAGTCAATAAGAGAGATATCCCCGGTTCCCATTATCCCTTTCAGGATCTCCAGTCCCGTGGCTCCAATCAGCTGTGTGTCCTGAGAGAGAATATACTCCACGATCCGTGCCTGATTCCCATATTCTTCCGACAGGCTTTCCAGCATGTCTTCATATTTCGCAGAAGTATGCTCCAGATTCCCCTCCACGCTGACAAGAAGCTGAGCGAGATATTTCCCGTTCTCTGTTTTCCCTCTGGCATAGAGCGTGATCCCATAGATACAGACAAACAGAAAGGCAAAGATCAGAAAGGCAGCTGCCAGCTTCCGATACAGGCGGCTCATACAGTCTCCTCCCTGTCTGCAGTCCCGTCTTCCGCGCAGAGCTGAGCATCCTCCATACGCCGCATCATATACCCCTCTTTCGTCAGCGGCCTGGAGTAATAATATCCCTGCGCATAACAGCATCCGTGTTTGAGGAGAAAACGGATCTGTTCTCTGTTCTCCACTCCTTCCGCGACCACTTCCAGCTCCAGGGCTTTCGCCATTGCGATCGTGGAGGCAAGGATTATTTCCGCCTTCGGGTCTCCGATCCGGCTTATGAAAAAGCGATCCAGCTTCAGGATATCAAAATGGATCTCATGGAGCAGCTTCAATGTAGAACTTCCTATTCCGTAGTCGTCCATAGCGATCTGGAATCCTTTTTTCTGAAGATATCGAACCAGCCGCATCATTCCGTCACCGTCATCCTCCCCGGCTCCTGCCGCTGTCTCGGTGATCTCAAAAGAAAGTTCTCCTTCCCTGATCCCGTATTCTTCTGTGATCTCACGGAACACTCCCATGATCTCACGCCGTCCGGCATGCATTCTGGACAGATTGACCGACACGGGACAGAAGCTGGCTTTCCGGTGTTTCATGTCCCGGATATCTCCGCACACGATCCGCAATACCTCCTCATCCAGCAGGGGCATCAGCCCCCTTTTCTCCAACACTGGCACGAACAGATCCGGCAGGATCATTTCCCCGTTCTTTTTCTGCCATCGCACCAGAGCCTCGGCTCCACGGATTCCTCCGGTCCGCATATCCACCTGTGGCTGGTACCACACGCAGAACTCCCTGTTTTTCAGCGCCTGTGTGAATTTCTGTTCTATTCCGGATAAAAATTCTGCTGACATAACAAAACTCCGCCTTTCTTCTGTATCCCTGTATGATCTAGGATACCTGAAAGACGGAGTCTTTATACTTTATTATTTTTTTCATTTTTATGCGAACTGACTGTTATAAAGCTCCGCATATGCTCCCTTCGCCCTCAGCAGTTCCCGGTGATTTCCCTTTTCAATGATATCTCCGTTCTGCATGACAAGGATCAGATCCGCATCCACGATCGTGGACAGCCTGTGTGCGATGACAAAACTGGTCCGGCCTTTCATGAGCTCACCCATCGCCCTCCCGATCTCCATCTCCGTGCGGGTGTCCACACTGGAGGTCGCCTCATCGAGGATCAGCACAGCCGGGTCGCAGAGCATGACTCTTGCGATCGTAAGAAGCTGACGCTGCCCTGCGGAAATGTTATCCGCATCCCCGCCAAGCACTGTATCGTAGCCTTTCGGCAGAGTCCGGATGAAGAAATCCGCCCTCGCCGCCTTTGCCGCCGCGATGATTTCTTCCCTGGATACATCCGGTCTTCCATAGGCGATATTCTCCGCAATGGTCCCTTCAAACAGCCAGGTGTCCTGGAGCACCATTCCGAAATTACTCCTCAGCCCCTCATAGGACATCTGAGCCGTCGGGATCCCGTCCAGAGTGATCCGTCCGCTGTTCACCTCGTAAAAACGCATCAGCAGGTTGATCAGCGTAGTCTTACCCGCACCTGTGCTTCCCACAATGGCAACCTTCTGCCCCGGTTCCGCAGTGAAGCTGATATCTTTCATGAGGATCTTATCCGGCGAGTAACCGAACCTTACATTCTGAAACTCTACCCGTCCTTCCGTCCCTTTTCCCGCAGCTTTCTGCGTCTCCTGCGCTGCAGTTCCCGTCCCCGCCGTCATGACAGGATTTTCCGGGTCAGGCAGGATCTCTCTCTCATCCAGGAGTTCAAAGATGCGTTCTACGGAAGCGATGGAGGACTGGAGCGAGTTGATCATATACGCCGCCTCAGTCAGAGGCTCCGACGCCTGGTACACATACTGGAAGAATGCCTGGAAGGTTCCCACCGTCATCACCCCGTCCAGCAGGAGTTTTCCAGCAAAGACGGCGATTACTGCCTGACCCAGACGGTTTACCAGCCGGATAAAGGGGTTCACCACATTCATCATGAAATCCGCCTTCCGTGATGTGTCCGCCAGTTCCCGCACAGCATCCCGCATCTCCTGAGCGCTCTTCTCCTCCCGGTTGAAGGAGCGGATCACTGTGCGCCCGCTGTAGGACTCCTCCACCTGTCCCGTTACCCGGCTCACCGCCTGCTGCCTCAGTGCCGCATAGCGCAGCGTCTTCGCTGCGAACAGCTTCGTAGAGAACATAGAGAGCAGCGTGAACAGGAGGAAGACCACTGTCAGACCGATATGGAAACGGAACATCATAATCAGCGATCCGACCACCATCCCCACTGCGGTAAACAGTTTTAAGAGCCCGGTCTGCAATACTTCCGACATCTTATCCAGATCGTTGGTGGCACGGCTCAGCACCTCCCCCGGCTTATGGCTGTCAAAAAAGGCCAGGGGAAGCCGGTCCAGTTTCCGGCTGATCTGAGTCCGAAGTTCCAGGCTCAGCCGTTCCGCAAAACTCGCCATCACGAAACTCTGAAAAGTATAGAGGATCCCTGTCACTGTGTAGATCCCGAGCAGGATCATGATCTCCAGCCCGCCATGCTCCCAGGTCACACGAAAC
>CALWQS010000075.1 GCA_944383745.1 uncultured Mediterraneibacter sp.
ATCTCTGTCATCGCAAACGAGGCGATGAAGCTTCTGTCCTCTCAGATGGAAGAGCGGAAAAAAAGAAGGCCGGCTCCTCTGAAGGAACCGATACATAAAATTATCCCGCCTATTCTGATCCGAAGAGATACAACCGTGTAGAAATGGACACAGCGCTCCTGTCCTGATAGGACAGAGCGCTGTTTTAATCCTCTACTCTTCCACTCCCGCCATCTGCTTCATCTTCTCATAAGCAAAATGGTTGAACACAGCGATCGTCCGCCCGACGCCGATCATAGCAAGGATCGTTCCCGCACCGACGCCCGCCAGATGTCCGGCGAACACAAAACTTAGGACAATAGTGATCGTAATATTCGACAGGTCAAAGCAGTTCTTTGTAAATCCCACACTCTTATGTACGGTATCTGCGATCGCGGATCAGGTGCAGGATTATCTCGATCACAACGAAGACACTGTACAGCGCCAGCGTCATATTCCCGAAATTGTGGTCAAAAATCTGCGAAATACTGTACGCCACCGAGATGATCGGTGAAACACCCAGTCCTGTTTTCGTATTCAGGGTCAGACCGAGTGCCAGTACAAGCAGGCCTGCCGCATAGAACAGGATTCGATAAAAAACTTGTTTTTTCATACGTATCCCCTCCACAAAAAGCTCTCAGAAAAGATGCTTCAAAAACAGAAAGACTGATTTTACAGCACCGCATGACTATTTTAGACAATTTTCTGAGGATTTGTCAATCTTTCACACTTTTTTCATATACCCCTTGACAAGCGGTGCTATAATGTATGTGTAACAAAGAAATACACTTAACAACACCTATTTGTCTTACGTCCACCCCGGTGGACATAATCGCAAAGTTGAAGGCTGCTAAGCGGGATTCAGTGATTGGAGGAAAAGATAAATGAATACTTTAAAAGCTGAAAGAAGAGACATGACAATCAAAGCCAAGAAACTTAGACGTGAGGGATTTGTTACGGGCAGTATTTTCGGCCGTGAGATGGAAGAGACCATACCGCTCAAGATGGAGAAGGGCGCAGTTGAGCGTCTGCTTAAGGAAGAAGGCAAGGGCGGACAGGTTCTGCTGGAGCTGGAAGGCCGGACATACGACGCACTGATCAAAGAAGTTGATTATAATCCGCTGAAGGGCTGCATCGATGAGATTGATTTCCAGGCGCTTGTAAAAGGCGAGCAGGTACATTCCACCGCAGAAGTACACCTGGTCAACCTGGAGAAGCTTGCTGCAGGAGTTCCGCAGCAGATGCTTCATGAGATCGCATTCAAAGCACTGCCGTCAGCGCTGGTAGATAAGGTAGAGGTTGACGTAGGAGACCTGAAGGTCGGAGAAACGCTCCGGGTATGCGACCTTCCGATTGCACATGCAGAGGGGCTTGATCTGACGACTGATCCGGAGGCAACTGTAGTAACCATCACAGAAGTACACGCTGCGCCTGCTGCCGACGATGCAGAGGACGGCGCTGCTGAAGAGTAATTGATCACAAAAATTGGGCTGTCGGTTAATTGCCGACAGCCCCTTTATTTTTATACTTTTACTTTGTTCTTCAGCAGCCCGTCATCAGGCGCAGGCTTATTCAGGCTTATCTCCTGCCTGACGCTTTCTTAGCTGCCGCTGCCGCCGCGATACATGCTGATGCTCCGAGCAGAACTGCGAGATACATAATGTCTGCCGTATCTCCGGTCTTTACCGCTTTTGCCGTCACAGCCGCTCCTCCGCCTGCTGTCGGGACTTTGGATGTTATTGTAATCCCGCCGGATTTCTCCGCTGTCTGTCCTGATTCAGCTTCCGCGATAACCTTCGCATCATCTGTATTCTCTGAAGCTGCATTTCCCGCCGCTGCCGTCTCATCTTTTCCGGATACAGTACCTTCATCCCCGGCAGTTCCCTGATCCGTCTCTGCCGGACTGCTTTCCAGCTTCGCCGCCGCTCCTGTCAGTCTCTCGACAGCGTCTGCCACTTCATCTTCAGTTGCCTGATCATTCATATAAACCGCTTCTGCCTCTGCATATACAGCCTGGAATGCCGCGAACGCTGCCTGCTCATATGACGCTTCCTCCGTCAGATAGTTTTCAACTGCGCGGAGCAGTTCGTCCAAGGCGCCCTTGTCCGGTTTCAGCCTCAGAGCGCTTCCTGCATCCATCAGCGCTTTCCATGCATTGTCTACCTCTGACTGCGGTGACAGAATATTTTCCGCTGTTGCCCTGGCAGCCTCAAGAGCCTCATTAAATTCCGCTTTTCCTTCATCCAGGTATTTATCCAGATCCAGCGTCTCCATCCATGCGATGACACTCTTAAGGTCGTCCATATTTGCCATCTTATAGTTTAATTCTGACGCTGCCTTGATCAGCGCTTTCCATGCGTCTGTGATCTCATCCTGCATAGCATTTTCATCGTCCCGCACCTTTTTTGCCGCTTCCAGGGCTTCAAGGAACGCCGTCTTATTCTCATTGTCTTCATAATCGCTTAAGATCAGCCCTTCCGCAAACTCGATCGCTTCCTCAAGCTCGGATTTGTCTCCCTGTTTAAACTCCAGAAACCGCAGGATATCCATCAGAGACTGCCAGCATGCATCCACCATGTCCTGAGTGACGCCCTCATCGCCTGCCTGCACTCTTGCAAGGACATTCTTCGCATTTGCAAGCCTCTCTTCATATTCTGCAGCAACTATCGGGATAACCCCTTCCGTATCAGCCGCCTCAGCCAGGGCGATCGCCCGCTCCAAAACATCTGTCGAGATGTTTTCCTGCTGCGCGGTCTCTGCCTCCTGCTGAATCTCCTGTGCGGATGCTGTAACCGCCGGCATCTGGACCGCCGCGCTCAGCACCATGCACAATGACATTACCCATACAACGATTCTCTTTTTCATCTTCTCTCCTTCCTCCGGCCGTCCATATGTATCCGGTCGTTTTTCCTTATAACATGTATATTATACCGCCGTTTTTGTCTGAAATCCACAATAAAATTCAAAATGTCATCCCTGTCCTATCACTGCTCGCACCGCGTTCATGCTGACAGCGAACAGATATGAACAACAGCAGCTCTCCCTTCTTTTGCCATCTGTCTGATGTGATGGAAATCAGGTCAGAACGGCCCATATCCGACCGCATACGCGATCATAACCAGAACAAACGCACTCACAATAAGCGAGAGATAAGTCTTCCAGCAGAACCTGATCCATGTGCCGTAATCCACTCCGCACATTGAGAGCTGTACAAGCGAGCTTCCCGGCCAGAAGCTGTTGGTGATCCCGTCGCCGTACTGATAAGCCAGCACCAGAACCTGCTGGTTGATGTGCAGGATCTCGCCCAGCGGCTGCAGGATCGGCATGACGATGACCGCTTTTCCGCTTCCGGATACGACCAGGAAGTTAAACAGCGTGACAAACACAAAGATGATCAGCAGCGCCAGGATCGCGCTCTTGTTCTCCAGCAGCACGGACATTCCGTGAACAATCGTGTCCATGATACATGCCTGGTTCATAAGCACTACAACTGACTGTGCAAGCCCCACTGCGAATGCTGCGGCGAATACTCTGACCGCGCCCTGGCAGAACAGCTGGCACGCCTCGCTCGGGCCAATGCGGAAGATCACCGCCAGGAGGATTCCCATGATCACATAGATCGCGGCGATCTGCGGGAAGGACCATCCTAACCTGATGCAGCCGAAGCCCTGGACAACAATGATCGCAAGGAAGACCAGGAGCCCGAGTACGCGGCGCAGATTCATCTCTCCCATATCCGCCGTATGGTCTTCTTTTCTCTGGTTCAGATACTCATCCTTCACAAGACTCTGCTCCGGATTTTTCCGGATTCTCCGGCAGTAAATATAGAGACTTACAAGACCGATCACGTAGAATACTGCAAGCCCCGCCGCACGGAACCCGATTCCGGAAAACAACGGAAGCCCCACGATCTGCTGCGCCACCCCTGTTGTAAATGTATTCATAAGACCGGATGTGAATCCCACGGTGCTGCCGATGATGGCGAGACCGGTGCCCACCATTCTGTCATATCCGAGAGCGAAACCGATCGTGACCGCGAGGGGATAGAACGGATAAGCCGCCTCTCCGTACCCCAGGACTCCGAAGATCACAAAGATCGTATAGAAGATACAGACGACAGAAAACTCTTTTCCCTTTGTCCTCTTCAGGATCGCGCTGATCCCCGCGCCGAAGGCGCCGCTCACTTCCAGCAGATAGATCACGCCGGAGCTGATGAACAGCGTTCCCATAATTGTGGCGCCGTTTACAAATCCTGTATAGACTGCCTCAAAATAGTCCATGAACGTGATCGGAGTCTCATTCTCAACATAGCTGAACGTATCCGGATCAATCACTGTCATTCCTGTCGCACTGTCCTCGATCCTCTCATAAGATCCGCTCGGGATCAGATAGGACAGGACGACGATCAGGAGCATGATCGCCAGCAGTATGATAAACACGTGGGGCATCCGGAACCCCTTCTTCACCTCAGCTTTCTTACTCATTTTTAAACTCTCCTTCCTGATTCTGTTCTGCAAGCCACTGCGCCGCGACATTCGCGTAGATGGCGGCGCCTGTGGGAAGCACCTCCTCATCCAGCACCATCTGCGGGCTGTGGAGCGGCGCGCTGCCCGGTTCGCCCGCTCCGAGGAAGACGAACATCCCCGGCACGTTCTCCGTGACGTATCCGAAGTCCTCCGTTCCCGTCATCGGCGGGATCTGACGGAGATTCTCGCTCCCGGTCACCTGGCTGATGAACGGTGTGAACTCCCGGCAGATTCTTTCATCACTGTATGTATTCGGCGTGTGGAAGACCGTCATGTCATATTCGCCCCGCCACGCCTTGACATAGGCGTCCACGATCTCCGGAATCCGCCGCTTCAGGTGCTCCGCCGCCTTCACGTCCAGTGTCCTGACTCCGATATGCAGTTCCGCCTCATCGGGTATGATATTTACTGCGGTCCCGCCCTTAGCCACGCCGCATGTCAGCGCTGCCATCGCAGCAGGATCGACCTCTCTCGTAACCAGAAGATTGACCGCCTGATAGATCTGGTTCATGATCATCAGCGGGTCCACACAGAGATGCGGCTGGGAGCTGTGTCCTCCTTTTCCCTTGATCTTCACGATAAATGTATCGAGAGACGCAGAATTCACGCCCATCGAATACCCAACTGTCCCCGTCTCTTCCGTCGGCTGCACATGGATGCCGAAGGCAGCGTCCACCTTCGGCTCTTCCAGCAGTCCGTCGCCGACCATCATGCGGGCGCCTGCCCCGGTCTCCTCTCCCGGCTGGAACATCAGCTTCACCGTCCCCGCGAGCTGATCCTCCATATTCTTTAAGATCTGAGCCGCGCCAAGGAGCATAGCCGCATGGCTGTCATGTCCGCACATATGCCCCAGCCCGCTGCAGGATCTAAATTCCAGGCCGTTCTCTTCCCTGATCGGGAGCGCGTCCATATCTGCCCTCAGAAGAATACAGGGGCTTCCCTGACCGATCACGGCAGTCACGCCCGTCGCCTTCTCCATCCGAGGAAATCCGGCCTGGATAAAGTCCTCCGTCATTTTTGCCGGAACGCTGCCCCCGCACTCCTTCCACGATATCCCCATCTCATCCAGACGCTTCCTGATATAAGCGCTTGTCTCCGGCAGATCCATGCCGATCTCCGGTATCTGATGAAGGTATCTCCGATCCCGCACGATCTGGTCCCTGATACCTTCCGCCATACTCCGTATGCTGTCCGCAGTCCTGTCCATTTCTCCTTCTCCTCTCTGCATATTTTTCCGTTCTTACTCCCTTCGAAAAAAGAAAACTCCGGTGCAGCTGCTTCCAGCCTCGGAGTCTCATATTACATAATTATTACAAAGGATGCATAATTATACTAATGTTACCATTTTTCGGCGGTTTTTGCAATGTTTTGCTGAAATCTTCCTGACAAATCTTCGCTCTTCTGCTATCATATTGTGAGAAGGAGCGTGGATTATGGATACGAAAATATTTATCAACGGAAAAATCTTTACCTCTGACAGTTCCGCCCCCTATGCCGATTCCATGATCGTACGGGACGGCAGAGTCGCATGGATCGGTCAGCAGGCTGATCTTCCGGACGCAGAAGGAACCGTGACAGACCTGGGCGGGAAGCGCGTGATCCCGGGATTCGTGGACGCGCACATGCATCCTGTCATGCTGGCTGATTTCAGGAAACGGATCACTGTCATGCCGCCTGAGATCAATTCCATTGAAGAGCTTGTCAGCGCAATCCGGCGCCGCAGGGAAGCGCAGGGCCCCGGAAAATGGATTGAAGGATGGGGTTATGACGAGCAGGGACTGCTGGAAAAGCGCTCTCCCACCCGCTATGATCTGGACCGCGGATGCAGCGACGCCCCGGTTTCTATGATGCGGACCTGTGCCCACATCCGCTGTGTCAACAGCATGGCACTCAAGCTCGCCGGGATCGACCGGAATACCCCCGATCCGCCGGGCGGTGAGATCGAACGCGATGAAAACGGGGAGCCTACCGGCGTACTGAAGGAAAATGCCCGGAATCTGATAACTTCCCTGCTTCCGATGGATTCTGTCGAAAAGAAGACGGAAAACCTTCTGGAACTGGGCGAACTCCTGACCTCCCAGGGAATCACGGCGATCTGCGATATGGGCAATCTGGACAGCAGCGATAACTTCCCGATCTATGAGGCAGCTGCCCGCAGAGGATTCCGCCAGCGCGTCGGCATTTATTATATGTGGGATTATTTCGCGGATGACGCTTCATTTACAATTCCGGCAGAGCGGCTTGACCGAAGCCGCCAGATTTTTACAGCCGGACTTAAGCTGATCGGCGACGGAAGCATCTCCGGCAGGACTGCGTGGATGGACCGCCCCTATTACGGCAGTACGGATGAATACGGGATCTCCGTGTGCAGCGATCACCTGATCGAGACTGCCGTCGATTTCTGCCGGAAGACACACTGCCAGCTCTCCATGCACGCCATGGGCACAAGAGCCATATCGCGCATGATAGACCGCGCATGCTTGGAAAAGAGCTGGACCTGCGACGGCATCCCATATGTCAGGATCGAACACGTCACAGATCCCTCGGAGAAAAGTATCGAGAAGGCCGCTGCTCACGGGATCGCATTCGTCTCCCAGCCGGTCTTCATGTATGCAGAAAGCGCAAGCTATCTCAAAAACCTCGGCGGAGAATGGATGAAGAAGTGTTACCCGTACCGCCATATGCTGGAAAAGGGCGTGCATCTCGGTTTCTCCACCGATGCTCCGGCGACCTTCTGGGCAGTTCCGTCAGACCCCTTCCCGGGGCTGAAGCTGGCGGTGACCCGCACTGCTGCCGACGGGACAGACTGCGGACAGCAGGAGGCGGTTGACATCGAGACGGCCGTCACCCTCTACACCCGCGGCGCCGCCCTTGCGGCAGGCTTCCCTGATACCGGAATGCTGGCATGCGGATACCGGGCTGATTTCGCGGTACTCAGCGATGATCTCCTCTCCGTTCCGTCCGAGGACATTGACAAAGTACGCGTCGATGAGACTTATATCTCAGGAGAATGCGTTTACCGCCGCTGCTGACGGCACACAAAAATTTACAGAAAAGAGGCTTACTATGTTTGAATTACCAAAATACAGAGAACCTGATTTTACAGACAAAAAATTCACCGGCTCGCCAGATGCTGCCTGGGAGAAGGTAACGATCAAGGGAGTCGCCCCCGAGAACTACCACAGCACCTCCATGTATCCCGAGTATTTCAAAATCGGCGGGAAATGGACGCTGGCGGAGGAAAGCCGGATGGATTCCAGCGTTGTCCTCTGCGATGACGGCAGCCTTAAGGTTGTCGAGAACCGCAATCTCGAGGTGGGCGATAAGGTAATCACCGGAAGGACAGAGAATGCGGAGGAAGGGATCTACCTCCACAGCACGGGATTCGAGGATCCTGAGACAGGCGGCGGCGACCAGTTTGTCTTCCGCCAGGGAAGAAGCCGCGAGACGTCCTACGCCAGAGATTACGACCGCCTCTTCGAGCTGCTCAAATACGAGAAAGAACACGGAAACATCCTCTGGGTGATGGGACCCGCCTTCTCCTTTGACGCGGACGCGCGCCGGGCGATGCAGGCGATGGTGGAGAACGGCTATGTAGACGGTCTCATGGCCGGAAACGCGCTTGCCACCCATGACCTGGAAGGCGCCATGTTCCACACAGCGCTCGGACAGGACATCTATACCCAGCAGTGCCATCCGAACGGGCACTACAACCACCTCGACGTCATCAACCGGGTGCGGAAGAGCGGCTCCATCGCACAGTTCATTGACGACTACAAGATCGACAACGGAATCATGTACAGCTGCGTGAAAAAGAATGTTCCTTTCGTACTCACCGGCTCCATCCGCGACGACGGTCCTCTTCCTGAAGTCATCGGGAACGCTTACGACGGGCAGACCGCAATGCGCGGGATGGTAAAGAAAGCGACTACTGTCATCTGCCTTGCAACCATGCTGCACACCATTGCTACCGGCAATATGACTCCGTCCTACCGCGTCCTCCCGGACGGCACCGTCCGCCCCGTCTTCCTCTACACGGTCGATGCGGACGAGTTCGTCGTAAACAAACTGCTGGACCGCGGAAGCCTGGCGGCGACCACGATCGTCACAAATGTGCAGGACTTTATCATGATTGTTGTCAAAGGGCTCGGACTCCTGTAAAATCCACGGTACTGCTCAACACCAATAAATGTCCGCCCCGGAAACATGAAGAGAGTTTTCGCAGCCGCAGGACAAGACAAATTTATCTGCACGGCATTATAAAAAGGACCGAACTCCGCATTTCATATGCGTTTTCGGTCCTTTCCCATTTCTATAGGATTGCTTTTATCCTGTTCCGTCGGCATCCCCGCTATTCCTCGACATAGCCCTCTGCACTTCCCAACAGATACTGGGTACCTGAATTATCTATCAAATAAGCTTCAATGTTATATATTCCTGTCTTAAAGCCGAAGTTTGCCACATTGATATTACACAAATATGTGCCATCCGCCTGCAGTACCGCCTGAATCCACTGCTGGTCACTCTTATCTTCCTTTGTCCACACTGCAATATTTACCGCCGAAACACCTGTATCCGCATTTTGAAGATCTGTGACCTTCACCGGAAGCCTGCCTTCCACATAGCTGTACGCCTGGGCTGTCACTGTTGCCGTCGGGGCACGCCCCTCCCGAATGAGCAGCTCGGACGCATTCTCATTAATCGTGGACGTCAGCTCTTCCATCAGTTCTGATTTTTTCTTAAGCTCTTCTGACATTCTGTCAATTCCAAAGATCTCTTCCAACGTCAATGTATCTGAAAACAGATTTGTCCCAAGCCCAAGCCTGTCCCCTTCTATCTTGACTCCAAGACTAGCCAATGTCGTCGGGAAATTGTCAAACGTTGTATAGTTTCTCGTCATCGCCGGGTCTTCGACTTCAGCATCTGCATTGATATATGTAGTGTAGACCCTTCTTGTATAATCGCTGTCCACATTTTCACAAAAATCACTGTCCATCGTCAGATGGTCACCGCTTATGACGATCGTCGTATTCTCATAAAAATCCTGCTGCTGGATCCATTTCACAAATTCTACGACCTGCCGGTCAGAACATGCCATAACGTTCGCATAAGTATTATCGCCAAACTCATCTCCGCATTCACTGCACGTATATCCGTCCTCAAAATGTGTATCCACCGTCAGCATCGTAAGATTAAACGGCTCGTCTCCCTGGCTTAATTCTATCAGCTTTTCTTTCGCGAACTCGAACAGATATAGATCCTCAAATCCCCACCAAACCCAGCGGCCTTTCTCTATCTTTCCTGCGTCAACAAAATACGGATAATCTTCAATATCATAATTGCCATGTTCTGTAAAATACAATTTTCTCCCGCCGAATTGTGCCTCTGATCCGATCATGAACACCTGCTCATATCCCTGCTGCTCCAGTATATCTCCCAGGGTCACGATTCCCGGGAAGAAACTCTCCTGCGTATCCATTGAATTATCCTCAATCGGAATCGAAAGCGGCAGTCCCGATGTCTGCGCAAACAGCGCTCCGGCAGTCCATGTAGTTCCCGGCATAGGATACCCGCCATTCAGAGCAGAATCATTCCCTGAAAAATCTTCATTTTCCTGCGCAAGTTCAGTCAGGAGAGGAATGCATCCTTCCTCAAATCCGCCGCCGTCCTCCAAATCCGTATATGTTGTTTCGATAGATTCCAGAAAAATATAAATTAAATTTCTCTTTTTCTCAGGAAATATAAGATCTGTCTCTGATGGATCAACATAATTCGTATCGATAAACTCCGAATATGTACTCTGATTCTCTGTGTAATTTCTAATATCCAGCCGTTCCCAAGCCATTGCTATATGATACCCGATAATCGCCGCAGCTCCGACAAACAAAAGCACCACAGCTATCCGATAGATAACTTTTCTTTTTCTAATAATCACAAGAAGACTTATTGCCGCAATCAATACGATCACTGTTGCCGGAATACAACTCTTAATGTAATCCATAATCATGTTTCTATTGGTTCCATCCATTGGAGCCTGCAGCTGATACATCAATTCATCCATCGTAAGATGGTTCCAAGTTCGAAACATCCATGTAATGCTGGCGGCCAGAAGAACCGATAAAGTAATAAAAAATACTGACAGCACCGCCGCTGCTCCTGTCAGTATTTTTCTTATTCTTACTGTCAATCCCGTCTTTATTTCATTTTCTTCAAACTGATTATCCTTCGGCAATTCCGACTCCCTTTTCATTTCTTAACATTTCCTTAACCTGTTTTTTACTAATAATAAATATTACTTTATCAACAGATTTTTTTCAAGTATCACCGCATTTGTTTTTCTTTTTTCACAGCTTTTTAACAAGTCATATTCTGCAATAACTAAAAGACATGCAGATACATTTTCTCCATATGGCTGATCTTCCTCAATACCCGCAGCAGCACGCCCCGTATCGGGAAAAGTGCCATCCAGATGGAAAATATAACCTTCCACCTCATAGCACTGCATTCTATTGTTTTCCCTTTCCGAACCAGACGGACCACCCTCGCTCTGAGGCAGGAAAACGGAAAATATCCATCCCGAAAACAGTTCCCGTCTCCGGTCGTCTCAAATCTGTCTTCCGTAATCCCGGTTACCCGGTGCAGAAGATAATTCCCGAGAAATGTCTGAAACAGGACGATGTCCCCTCTGCGTATCTCATCCGGCAGGCAGGCTTCAACCACAACCTGATCCCTGCCGTGGCAGAGGAACGGCCACATACTCATCCCGGTTACAGTAAAAGCTGCCTGCCGTCCTTCGGCAAGCAGCTCCTCTATCATAGAAAACAGCTCCTT
>CALWQS010000076.1 GCA_944383745.1 uncultured Mediterraneibacter sp.
CTTCAGGATCACATTTGCCGACTTATCTGTAGAAACGATAGGAGCGATCTTTGTGCTGCTCCCCTCTGTCAGAGCCGGAAGCTCTGTCGGCAGCCCTGCCCCGGAGATCACGATATCCGCTCCCGCCTTGACCGCCGCCCTGATATGTGCCGCATGTTCCTTTAATGCAGTCATCACATTGTATCCAATGATCCCTTCCGGGGAAATCGCGCGCGCCTTTTTCATCTCACTCTCAATGGCGCGCAGATTGGCTTCTTCCGGATTCCTGTCAAAATCCGGCTCGCGATAGCCGATCTGTGCAGTGGATATGATCCCAATCCCGCCTTCGCGGGCAACAGAGCCTGCCAGCCTGCCGAGGCTGACGCCGACCCCCATCCCTCCCTGGATCAGGGGGACTCTGGTAAGTTTTTCACCGATCTTAAGATTTTTCATATTCTTTTCCTGCTTTATTCAAGACTCTCTCACGGATAAGGGACTCCGGTCAGCCTGACTGCTGCAACATATCTCCGAATCCCCGTGTTCTCCGTTTCCTTCTGTTTCCTGCCGCCGCTACATTCGCCGGAATCTCTCGTATCTTTTCTCTGTCAGCTCATCCGGAGCCATCTTCGTGTATTTCTCGAGGAAATCCATGATCTGTACTTCCATCTCCACACATACCGGTTCCATCATCTTGTCATTGAAGTCCTCCGGCTCTGCGATCACCTGCTCCACGATACCCAGGCGCTTTAAGTCTGCCGCGGTCAGCTTCATCACTTCTGCAGCCTCGCTTGCCCTCTTGCTGTCCTTCCAGAGAATGCTCGCGAAGCCCTCCGGAGAAAGCACGGAGTAAACAGAGTTCTCCAGCATCCACACTTCATCGGCAACCGCCATGGCAAGCGCGCCGCCGCTTCCTCCTTCTCCGATCACCACAGAGAGCACCGGCACCTTCAGTCCGGAAAGTTCGAACAGATTTCTTGCGATCGCCTCGCCCTGTCCTCTCTCTTCCGCCTCAAGCCCGCAGAACGCTCCCGGCGTATCCACAAAACAAATGACCGGGCGCCCGAACTTTTCAGCCTGTTTCATCAGGCGCAGCGCCTTCCGGTATCCGTCCGGGGACGGCATAGAGAAGTTGCGGTCCAGATTCTCCTTCGTTGTCTTGCCCTTCGCCTGCGCGATCACCGTCACCGGCATGCCGTGGAAACGCGCAAGGCCGCCGACAATCGCGTGATCATCCTTAAAGTATCTGTCCCCGTGGAACTCAATAAAATCAGTAAACAGCGCGCCGATATAATCTGTTCCCACCGGGCGGTCTTTCTTTCTGGAGAGCTGTACGCGTTCCCAGGCGCTGAGCGATACATCCTGCTGCACGCCCCTGCTCTCTCCCGCCGCTGCCTTCAGCTCATGGTCCCTGAATCCTTTTTCTCTGTGCATGGACAGAATCTCCGCCAGCACATCCTTCATCTCCTCGCGCTCTACGATCCGGTCAACGAATCCGTGGTCGAGCAGGAACTCTGATCTCTGGAATCCTTTCGGAAGCTTCTGCCCGATCGTCTGCTCGATGACCCTCGGCCCGGCAAACCCGATCAGCGCCTTCGGCTCCGCCAGGATAATATCTCCCAGCATCGCAAAGCTCGCCGTCACGCCGCCCGTCGTCGGATCCGTAAGAACCGAGATATAGAGCTGTCCCGCGTCGCTGTGCTTTTTCAGCGCGGCAGAAGTCTTCGCCATCTGCATAAGAGAAACGATTCCCTCCTGCATCCTTGCCCCGCCTGAACAGGTAAAAATGATCACCGGGAGTTTTTCCTTCGTTGCGCGCTCCACCGCGCGGGCGATCTTCTCGCCGACGATATGGCCCATACTCGCCATCATAAATCTTCCGTCGCATACGCCGATGACTGCGGGGTTTCCATTGATCGCAATCTTCCCCGTCACGACAGCCTCATTCAGCTTCGTGCGCTCTTTCAGAGTATTTACCTTCTCCTCATATCCTTTGAAATCCAGAGGATTAACAAACTCCATCTCCTTATCCCATTCCTCAAAGGAGCCCTCGTCCGCCAGCATCTCCACTCTTCTGTACGCGTGGACGCGGAAATATCCGTGACACTTCGGACAAATGTAATAACCGTTTTTCACGTCCTCCGCTATGATGGCGGCGCCGCACTTGTTGCACTTGCGGAGGAGTCCTTCCGGTACCTCCGGCCTCGTCTTTTTCAGCGAGATATAGTGCGGCCGCGCACTCGTCTTCTTAAACATATTCTGTAGCTTCATCTGAGATTACCTCCTGGCATGTCCGGACTGAATTACATGTTCTCAATAAATTCGATGTCGATATTACCTGACACGAAATCCGGATGGTTCAGGATCTCGTACTGGTAATCCACATTCGTATCGATTCCCTCGATAATCACTTCACCGAGTGCGCTCTGCATCTTGCGGATCGCCTCATTCCTGTTCTTGGCATGTACGATCAGCTTGGCAAGCATGGAATCATAATACGGCGGCACCGTGTATCCGCTGTAGATCGCAGAGTCGATGCGCACGCCTTTTCCTCCCGGAAGATACATATCCGTGATCGTCCCCGGCGACGGCCGGAAGTTCTTCGCCGGATTCTCCGCGTTGATGCGGCACTCAATGGCATGTCCTGTGATCTTGACATCCTCCTGCTTATAGCTCAGAGGCCTCCCGTCTGCGATACGGATCTGCTCTTTCACAAGATCGATCCCGGTCACCCATTCCGTCACCGGATGCTCCACCTGGATCCTGGTATTCATTTCCATAAAGTAAAAGTTTCCGCTCTTCTCCAGCAGGAACTCGATCGTGCCCGCATTCGTGTAATGCGCTGCTTTCGCCGCCTTCACGGCAGCCTCTCCCATCTTCTCACGGAGCTCAGGCGTCAGCGCGATGGACGGAGATTCCTCGATCATCTTCTGATGATTTCTCTGGATGGAGCAGTCTCTTTCTCCCAGGTGGATCACATTGCCGTGCTTATCCGCCATGATCTGAAACTCGATATGGCGCGGATGCTGGACAAAATGCTCGATATACATCGTGTTATCGCCGAATGCCATCTGCGCTTCCTTCTGCGCCGTCTGAAAGCTGTTCTCGAACTCTTCCGGAGTCTCTGCCACACGCATGCCCTTTCCGCCGCCTCCGAGAGC
Organism: uncultured Mediterraneibacter sp.; assembly: GCA_944383745.1. Classification (GTDB taxonomy): domain Bacteria; phylum Bacillota; class Clostridia; order Lachnospirales; family Lachnospiraceae; genus Mediterraneibacter. The sequence goes on from CALWQS010000076.1 coordinate 3,138, forward strand.
CGCCTTGACGATGACCGGATAGCCGATCTCCGCTGCAATCTTCGCGCCTTCCTCTGCGTCATAGATGGGCTCCTTACTTCCCGGGATAACCGGAACGCCGGCATTCATCATCGTATTTCTTGCCTCGGACTTATTGCCCAGCTTACGGATGACTCCTGACTCAGGCCCGATAAACGTAATATTGCACTGCTCGCACAGTTCTGCGAACCTGCTGTTCTCGGAGAGGAATCCGAATCCCGGATGGATGGCGTCCGCGCCGGAAATCAGCGTAGCGCTGATGATGTTCTGCATATTCAGATAACTCTCTGAAGACGGAGCCGGTCCGATACAGACTGCCTCGTCCGCGAGCTGCGTGTGCAGCGCCTCCCTGTCCGCCTCTGAATAGACGGCAACCGTCTCGATCCCCATCTCCCGGCATGCCCGGATGATCCTGACTGCGATCTCTCCCCGATTTGCGATCAATACTTTTCCTATCATTTCTATGCTACTCTCCTACCATAAAAGTCAGCTCCGCGCTGACAACTACCTTTCCGTCAACATATGCCGTCGCCTGCCCGACTCCGACCGGTCCCTTGCTCTTGATGATCTTCGTCTCCAGCTTCAGCGTATCTCCCGGGAATACCATCCCTTTGAAACGGCATTTCTGGACGCCGCCGAAAAATGCGATCTTTCCCTGGTTCTCCGGCATGCTCAGGATCGCCACTGCCCCGGCCTGCGCAAGCGCTTCAAGGATAAGCACTCCCGGCATAACCGCCTTCTGCGGAAAATGTCCGCGGAAGAAATCCTCTCTGTATGTTACTGCCTTATATCCTACCGCATACTGTCCCGGTTCGTAATCCTCGATTCTGTCGAGAAGGAGGAAGGGATGTCTGTGCGGGATGATCTCCTGGATCTGCTCTACATTCAAACTGTTCATATCTTACACCTCTTTCATGTGCGTGCTCTTTCTCTGCATCAGATGCGCGGACTTCCTCTGCCCGCGCATCCTCACATACTCTGCTATCTGATGACAAAAAGCGGCTGGCCGTATTCTACGCCTTCTCCGTTCTCCACAAGAATTTCAGCCACGGTCCCTGTGAAATCGCTCTCGATCTCATTCATCAGCTTCATCGCCTCAACGATCGCCAGGACCTGTCCCTCTTTCACGCTGTCGCCCACTTTGACAAAGGGCTCTGCGTCCTCCGACGGAGCCGCATAGAAGGTTCCGACAAGAGGAGACTTCACAACATTGCCTGCCGGGAGCGCCTCTTCCGCCGCGCTGTCCGCTGCCGGAGCTTCTGCTGCCGGAACCGGAGCGGGCGCTGCCGGAGCTGCCGCAGGAATCACAGCCGGAGCTGCCGGCATAACTGCCGGAACCGCAGCCGGCGCCTGTACCTGCACGATTTTATCCCCAGTCTTCTTAAGGGAGAGCTTTACGCCGTCTTCCTCATATTTAAACTCAGTAAGCTCAGAATCTGAAACAGCCTGAATCAGCTGTAATACCTGTTCTACTTTCATCTCCACACCTCTACCCTTCAAACTTCTTCAACAACAGTGTCGCATTGTGGCCGCCAAATCCAAGGGAATTGGTCAGCACATAGTTCACATCCTTCTCGATCGGAGCGCCGACTGTATAGTTCAGGTCGCACTCCGGGTCTACATTCTCTGTCCCCATTGTCTGATGGATAAATCCGTCTTCAATGGACTTCACGCATACGACAAACTCAACGCCGCCTGCTGCCCCGAGAAGATGGCCGATCATAGACTTCGTGGAGTTGATGGCGACATCCTTTGCCGCGTCGCCCAGCGCCACCTTGATCGCCTTCGTCTCAAAGAGATCGTTGTGGTGCGTGCTTGTCCCGTGCGCGTTGATATAGTCAATCTGCTCCGGCTCCACGCCTGCTTCCTGCATCGCCAGCTTCATCGCCATTCCTGCGCCTTCTCCGTCCTCCGCCGGGGAAGTGATGTGATAAGCATCCCCTGTCGCGCCGTATCCGACGAGCTCCGCGTAAATCTTCGCGCCTCTCGCCTTCGCGTGCTCCAGTTCTTCCAGAATAACGATTCCCGCGCCTTCTCCGAGCACGAATCCGTCTCTGTCCTTGTCGAACGGACGGGATGCATGCGCCGGATCATTGGTCGTGGACAGCGCCGTCAGGGAGGTGAATCCCGCGATGCCGGTCGGGCAGATCGCCGCCTCCGTTCCTCCTGCCACTATCACATCCGCGTCTCCGTACTGGATTGCACGGAAAGCGTCGCCGATACAGTGTGTACCGGAAGCACATGCCGTGACAACATTCGTACATTTTCCTTTCAGTCCGAGCTGAATGGAAATGTTTCCTGCCGCCATATTAGAGATCATGAGCGGAACCATCAGCGGATTCACCTTGTTCGGTCCCTTTGTGAGGATCTTCTCATAGTTTGTCTCAACACACTGAAGGCTTCCGATACCAGAGCCCACTATGACTCCGACTCTGTACGGATCTTCCTTCTCCATATCAAGCCCCGCATCGTCAAACGCCTCCTTCGCCGCGGCAACCGCATACTGCGAGAATGGCTCCATCCTCTTTGCCGCCTTGAAATCCATGCGCTCCTTTGCGACGAATCCCTTGACTTCAGCCGCGATCTGAACCTTGAAGTCAGATGCGTCGAACTTTGTGATCGGTCCGATCCCGACTTTTCCTTCCTTGATTCCTGCCCAGAACTCATCCACCGTATTTCCGATCGGCGTCACGGCTCCAAGCCCGGTCACTACAACTCTTCTCTTCTCCATATTCAAAACAATCCCTTTCCGGGGACAGGGCAAACGCCCGTCTCCTCTAAACCAAACAATCTCCCGCGTTGTCTTTTTACATGGCCATTCCGCCGTCTACATTGAGAACCTGTCCGGTGATGTATCCCGCTTCATCCGACGCAAGGAATGCCACCGCGTTTGCGATATCCTCCGGTTCTCCGAATTTTCCGAGCGGAATCTGCGCTGTCGCGCCCTCCTTCACCTTGTCCGAGAGTACTTCTGTCATCTCTGTGTTGACAAATCCCGGAGCGACTGCATTTACTGTCACACCGCGGCTTGCAAGCTCCCTCGCAACAGATTTCGTCAGGCCGATAACCCCTGCCTTGGATGCAGAGTAGTTCGCCTGCCCCGCGTTTCCAAGTACTCCGGAAACAGACGCCATATTGATGATGCGTCCGCCCCTCTGCTTGATCATCTGTCTTGCCACAAAGCGGATGCAGTTGAATGTACCTTTCAGGTTTGTGCTCAGAACTGCATCGTAGTCTTCTTCTGACATCTTCATCAGAAGGCCGTCCCTTGTGATTCCCGCATTATTTACCAGAATATCGACGCTTCCGAATGTTGCGATGATTTCCTTGAACATCTCTTCGCATGCGCTGAAATCAGATACATTGCACTGTCTGATCTCTGCTTTTCCCCCGGCTGCCTCGATCTCTTTCTTTACTTCCTCTGCGCGCTCTTTTGAGCCGTTGTAATTGACGATCACCGTCGCGCCCTCTCCAGCCAGCTTCAGCGCCACAGCGCGCCCGATCCCCCGGGAAGCGCCTGTCACTACAGCAACTTTTCCATTTAACATAATTCACTTACCACCTTATCTACATCTTCCCAAGTGCCGACATTATATACTTTCACGTCGCGGTTAATCTTGCGCATAAAGCCTGCGAGCGTTCTTCCCGGTCCGATCTCCACGAATGTGTCCACACCGTCCGCGATCATGTTCTCCACGCTCTGCTGCCAGCGCACGGAAGACGCCACCTGCTCTGCGAGAAGAGCCTTTGTCCCGCTGATGTCTCTCACATACTCCGCCGTCACATTGGTCACATACGGGATTTCCAGCGGAGAGAGCTCCACGTTCTCAAGGACTCTTCCAAGCTCCTCGCCTGCCTCTTTGAGCATCGGGGAGTGAAACGGCCCGCTCACATTGAGAGGCATTACTCTCTTAGCACCTGCTTCCTTGAGCGCTTCAGATGCTTTCTCCACGCTCTCCTTCCAGCCGGTGATCACGATCTGTCCCGGGCAGTTATAATTTGCGATGGTCACTCCGTCGATCTCATCGACGACCTTCTCAATCGCTTCTCCTGTCATTCCCAGCACCGCTGCCATGGAGCCTTTGCCTCCGGGCACTGCGTTCTGCATCAGGATCCCGCGCTTTCTTACCGTTGTGATCGCATCCTCTGTCGTCATTCCGCCCGCCGATGCGATCGCACAGTACTCGCCCAGACTTAATCCTGCCGTCACATCCGGATTTAATCCGCGCTCACGCAATACATGTTCCATTGCCAGACAGACTGTCACAAGCGCCGCCTGCGTATACTCGGTCTGATCCAGCTTGTCATTTTCCTCAAAGCATAAAGCTTTCATATCTATATCCAGCAGTTCCGCCGCCTTATCGATGACCTTCCTTGCTGTTTCACTCTGTTCATAAAAATCTTTGCCCATTCCGGCCTTCTGTGCTCCCTGTCCCGGGAACATAAATGCGATCTTACTCATAGAATCCTTTTCCTCCGATCAGGTCGTCCGTCTCCTTCACCAGCTTCTGGATCAGGTCATGGCATGACATTTTCTCTTTGACCATACCTGCAATCTGGCCTGCCATCACGCTTCCTGTCTTCACATCTCCGTCTACGACCGCGCGCCTTAACCCGCCCAGTGTCAGAAGTTCAAGTTCCTCGAACGGAGCGCCTTCCTGTTCTTTCTGTAAGTACTCTTTCGTCATCTGATTTCTCAGGGCGCGTACCGGATGTCCCGTAGAACGTCCTGTCACCCTGGAATCGATGTCTCTTGCCTTGATGATCATATCCTTGTAATTTTCATGAACCTGAGATTCATTCGTAACCACAAAGTGAGTTCCCATCTGTACGCCCTGCGCGCCCAGCATGAACGCCGCCGCGATTCCTCTTCCGTCGGCGATTCCGCCGGCAGCGATAACCGGGACACTCACTGCATCTACGACCTGCGGTACAAGTACCATCGTCGTATTCTCTCCGATGTGTCCGCCTGCCTCAGTTCCCTCGGCAACCAGCGCGTCTGCGCCGCATCTCTCCATACGCTTTGCCAGCGCGACAGATGCAACGACCGGGATCACCTTGACTCCGGCTTCCTTCCACATCTTCATATACTTCTCCGGAGAACCGGCTCCCGTCGTAACGACTTTCACGCCTTCCTCCACAATCACTTTTGCCACATCGTCCGCATACGGACTCATGAGCATGATATTTACTCCAAACGGTTTGTCAGTGAGCTTCTTCGCCTCTCTGACCTGATCACGCACCCAGTCAGCCGGCGCGCTCGCTGCACCGATCAGCCCGAGGCCGCCGGCTTCGGATACGGCGGCTGCGAGATGATACTCAGCAACCCAGGCCATTCCTCCCTGAATGATCGGATATTCAATTCCTAATAAATCGGTTACCTTTGTCTTCATACTCTACAACCTTTCTTTCTCTAAAAAATGATTTCTTATTTGTGTGCTTCCAGATATTTTACAACATCGCCGATCGTGTTGATCTGCTCAAGATCCTCAGACGGAATCTCAACTTCGAACTCTTCCTCGAATGCCATTACCATTTCAAATAAATCCAGGGAATCTGCGCCCAGATCGTCTTTGAAGGATGTCTCCTCTGTGAGTGTGTCAACATCTGCGTTTAATGATTCTGCTACGATTTCTTTGATCTTCTCTAACATGGTTCTCTTTTCCTTTCTTTGTTGAAAATAATTTATTTCCCCTCCGGGGATATTTGCCTCCGCCGTGCGGAGAATTTATTTTGTAATCCGGCTCTGCCGGGAATTACCTCTTCCGGAATGCCATCTGCCGCATTCACTACCACTCAAACAGGCATGCCGCCCAGGTAAGCCCTGCCCCGAATCCGGCAAGGATGATCTTCTGCCCTCTCCGGAACATCCCCTTCCGGTTCATCTCGTCAAGCAGGACCGGCACTGTGGCTGCGGATGTATTCGCATATTCTTCCAGATTCATAGGGAATTTTGCAATGTCTGTCTTCAATCTTTTAGCCACTGCTTCGATAATTCTCCTGTTTGCCTGATGCAGGATAAAATAATCAATCTCATCCAGCTCCATATCTGTCTGCCCGAGTACTTCTTCTATAATTTCCGGGACCTTGCGCACGGCAAACTTAAAGACCGCCTGCCCGTCCATATGGATATAGGACTCCTTCCCCTCTTCCTGCTCCCAGTTTCTGCGGTGACGGCTCAGCAGCGTCAGCGCTTTTCCCTTCACGCCGTCTGAATGCGCCGCCATATGAACTGGGCTTCCCTCTTCTGCACGAAGGAGAACTGCGCCGGCCCCATCGCCGAACAGGATGCACGTCCCTCTGTCCGTCCAGTCTACCATAGTGCTCAGGCTCTCTGCGCCGACCACGAGGACTGTCTTGTGTATTCCTGCGCTGATATATGCCTGCGCCGTATTAAAAGCCAGAACAAATCCCGTACATGCCGCATTCAGGTCATACCCTGCCGCATGCACTGCTCCGACCGTCTTCTGGACTTCGCATGCCGCGCATGGATAGATTGTCTCTGAAGACGACGTAGCGACAAGGATCAGGTCGATCTCCGCGGGATCGATCCCGCTCTGCTCAACCGCTCTTGCGGCAGCCTGTCCCGCCATATAGGAAGTTGTCTCCTCCCGGATCACATGCCTTCTGCCGATTCCGGTTCTCTCACGGATCCATTCATCACTCGTATCAACGATTTTCGCCAGGTCGTCATTGCTCATCACATGCTCAGGCACATACGAACCTGTTCCATATATTTTTCCAACCATTGCTATTCTCCAAATCCGCCTAAATTACTTTGGCTTTTAAATACTTTGACTCTCAAAGTATATCACACCCATTCTGTTTGTCAATACACTTCCTTAATAAATCTGTAACATTTTTATCAGCAGCATTTTACCGCAAAAACTGCAGCTCGCACTGCAAAAAGGGAAGGTCTCCGCATCCTGAGCGACCTTCCCTTTTTATCCGTCTCTATTTCATCATTATTTCAGAAATTGCATCGAGGATCTTGTCATGACATCCGCCGCATCCTGTAGAACAATGTGTGATCTTCTGTACATCTTCAAATGCAGAAAGTACATCGCTGAAAGATGTCATCTGGTGCAGCGCATTCTCAACATCTGCATAAGATACCTGCTTGCAGTTACAAATCATTCCGTCTTTCATTCAACCTTCTCCTTTCATATCCAGCCGGCGCATTCAAATCTTGTTACTTCTGTACTCATGTACAGCTCGATCCGATAGGATTCTACAGCACCATGCGCCTGCAGATTCTTGATAAAATTTTATCCATAACCATATAATATACCATGCAACCCAAAAAAGCAATTAATATAGCAGCTTTGATGTTACTGTGACCAGTAATCTCCCGCTGTAAAAGAAAAATTTTGCTTGCAAAATAAACATAGGTATGCTAACATATAGTTTGCGCTGAGCAGTAACTGCCGATACAGTTGTATGGCCCCGTGGTCAAGCGGTTAAGACATCGCCCTTTCACGGCGGTAACACGGGTTCGATTCCCGTCGGGGTCAGTCCTTTACCAGTTACTAGTCAGCTGCGAAAAATATTATACGCCGATGTGGCTCAATTGGCAGAGCAGCTGATTTGTAATCAGCAGGTTATCGGTTCGAGTCCGATCATCGGCTTTGTTCCTGAAGGAACAAAGATTAATTTGGACCTTTAGCTCAGTTGGTTAGAGCAACCGGCTCATAACCGGTCGGTCCTGGGTTCGAGTCCCCGAAGGTCCACTGAGTGCAGAAGTCACCTTACAGCAGGCGCTGAGCACTCGCATCAATCATTTAAATGGCCCAGTGGCTCAGTTGGTTAGAGCGCCGCCCTGTCACGGCGGAGGTCGAGAGTTCGAGTCTCTTCTGGGTC
>CALWQS010000077.1 GCA_944383745.1 uncultured Mediterraneibacter sp.
CCAGATCCTCGACAAGCGCACGCGCTTTCTCCACCTCATTTTCTGTAGAGTTTGCCTCCCGGATCTCTGCCGCTTTCTTTAGATTCTGTTTCTTACGCCTTCCCGATACGAACAGGATCTGAATCAGCGCTCCGACTGCTCCCAAGAGCACACATAACAGAATATGGAACCATTCCCACTTCAGCGGCAGAAGATAGTAAAGCGCGGTTCCCGAGATCGCGCCGCCAAACACAGCAGTTGCAAGTATGGTTACTGCTTTCACAAATTTAATCGCAAACAGACCGAAGATCAGTCCCGCAGCCGCGCATCCGGCTGTCCACATCCAGTCTGACGGACGTATCACATACTGGCAGACCGCGCCAACGGCGATCCACGCAGTAAGGAAGACCCCGAAGCGATACAGCTTTGCCCCCAGCGCCGCCAGCACAATTCCAAGCACTGCCCCCGGTATCCATACATAAGCCTCGTCCATTCCGGCATAAAATGCAGCCGCAGTTCCTCCCGCCAGTCCGGCGAGAAGCCCCAGGAGCCCCGCCCAGAAACGCACGATCCTTAATCCAAACATTGCGATCACAATGCCGGCCACCGCTGCCGCCGCAAGTACGATGATCTCTGTCTGTGTCAGAACATGTCCGCTCTCCCCAAGTTCAGAGATAACGGAATGCAAGTCAAAATTCTGTATTTGTTCCAGTATTTCATTCATATTCATCTACTCCACCTCTGTCTTTTTTTCTGCAGTCTCCTGCTCCTTTTCTCCGGGGATACCCCCGCATTCCCGTTCACCGGTTCCGTCGGCGTATCGACTGCCAAGGTCTTTTAAAAGGCTCTTGTATTCCTCGACCACCCAGTCGGGGGAAAGTATCTTCACTTCTCTGCCCAGTCCGGTAATCCAGCCGTAGAACTGTTCACTCACCGCTACGACTGCCCTGGCGATAAAACCGTCGCTTCCGTCCGGGCGCAGCGCCGCGTCTTTTCCAAATCTGTCGATCACGACTCCTACATATTTATTTGGGAAACGGATGCGCACCGTTTCTTCACTCCCGCCGAACATTCCGAACGTCCGCCTCGTATACTGCGCAAGATCAAACCTGCCGAACTCTTCCCGCCCCTCTCTTGGCTGATCCTGCAGTTCAATATGCAGCATCTTATCCACTCGGAAATGCTTCATCCTGCCTGCATCCATGTCATATCCGATCAGATAATAATTCTCATTATCCCATGTCAGCGCCCACGGGCTGACATGATAGGCATTGCCGTCCTTTTTCAGCCGTATCTCCCTTGATATCGTCCATTCAAAATATCGGAAACTGATCTGTTCATTTGATGAGATCGCCGAATGGAGCTTATCTACATTATAATAAATGCTCTCATTCATCGTCTTGATCCTGTCCGACACGACGACCTGACGCTGAAGCTGTCCCGCTTCGTATCTGCTCGCAAGATGTTCAATCTTACTGATCAGGCTTCTGGATTTCTTCTCTGTGATAAATTTAGAAGACTGCACCGCATCCACAAGCAGCTTCAGCTCCGCCAGCTCAAAATCACGGTTCGCAAGATAATACCCCTCCGGCTGTGCTTTCCTGTATGTAATGTCCATTCCGAAATTTTTCAGTGTCTCTATATCATTGTACAGACTCTTTCTCTCCGAATGTATCCCCATACCGCCCAGCCGCTCTTCCAGATCTTTCCTGGAAAAGGGATGATCCTCATCCGATTCCTCCCAGAACAGGCGCATCAGATAAAGGATCTTCGCTTTTTGATTACTGCTTTTTGCCATATGCCACTCCCCTGCTATACGTCCTCCCCCTCTGCCTTATTCTACAGTACCTCCTCCCCCTCTGTCTCTTTGTTCATTCTATCAATTTTTTCTCCGGATTACAAGAGTCAGTAAATCTCTGGTCCGCTGCGGGTGTGCCGCACATAAAAGAAGGTGGACACTAACCAATTTTTCTGATCAGCGTCCACCTTCATTTTGATATTCCTATCATTCTTTTTTACCTCTTTCTATCCTTTTTTGATAGATTAACTTATGTTCCCGGCGGTCCGTACCTCCTATTCTTAGATTCCTGCTGGACTTTGGATTCTCGATAACCTTTCTTCCTGATATAGATTTTGCCTCTCTCATAACTTTCTCGTCATTATGATATTTCTCTATATCTGATTACCCATCTTCCAATCACGATATCCATCAGGTAGAATAAAACTCCTTTGAATTTTCTTTTAAATAAGAATATAACTTTTACTCTTTCGAGGTTCTTTTATATTCTTTTTTAATTGACTATTCAATTTGTTTTATTTGTTGTAATTATAATAACTCTTAACTCTTTCTTTGTCAATATATTTTTAGAAATTTATTTTATTTTTTTATTATTTTCTGTTAATCATTTTTATTAAGTAGTTTTATCTGATTTTATATCCGCGTATTCGTTTTTTTCTTTCCGATTGACTTCTATGTATGCTGACATTAAAATAGAATGGAAATGTCTAAATTGTAAATAAAAAGGAGTCTTTATATGGAACAGTTAAAAATTCCGGAAGGCTATTCTGCCCCGCTCACCATCCGCGAGACAGAGGTTGCCATCAAGGAAGTAAAAGATCACTTTGAGCGGGCTCTTGCAAAATCACTGCACCTGACCCGTGTATCAGCTCCGCTGTTCGTGCGCCCCGAGACAGGTATGAATGACAATCTGAACGGTGTGGAGCGCCCGGTATCTTTCGGGATCAGGGAACAGAACGAAGCGGCAGCAGAGATCGTGCATTCTCTTGCAAAATGGAAACGTTACGCTCTGAAAAATTACGGGTTCCATTCCGGCGAAGGGCTTTATACGGATATGAGCGCGATCCGCCGCGACGAGGACACCGACAACATCCACTCGCTCTACGTGGACCAGTGGGACTGGGAGAAGATCATCTCCAAAGAGGAGCGCAATACAGAAACGCTTGAATATACCGTGCGCAAGGTATACAGCGCGCTGAAAGACACAGAAAATTACATATCCAGAAGATACAATTATATTGAGCCTCTGCTTCCGGATGATATCTTCTTCATCACATCACAGGAGCTGGAGGATCTGTATCCGGATCTTACGCCAAAAGAGAGGGAAACTGTGATTGCCCGGGACAAGGGCGCTGTCTTCATCTCACAGATCGGCAAGGTGCTCGCCTCCGGCGAAAAGCACGACGGCCGCGCCCCGGACTATGATGACTGGGAATTGAACGGAGACATCATCGTCTACTATCCGCTCCTGGATATGGGGCTTGAACTCTCTTCCATGGGGATCCGCGTGGACGAAGAGTCTCTCCGCAGACAGCTCAGGATTGCAGGATGTGAAGAGCGCGCCGAACTTCCGTTCCAGAAATCTCTGTTGAACGGCGAGCTTCCTTATACTGTAGGAGGCGGCATCGGGCAGTCGCGTATCTGCATGTACTATCTGAGAAAGGCTCACATCGGCGAAGTTCAGTCTTCCCTGTGGCCGGAGGATGTCGCAGCCCGCGCCCGCGAAAACGGCATTCATCTGCTGTAATCGTTCTGACTGGCACAAGCAGAGCCAATGGCCACACTGGTCTGTGGTTATCGGCTCTGTATTTTTTATGGATACTGGACAAGGAGGAAATCAATATGTTTCATCTGCTTCTGGCGATCATTTATCTCGCCTTCATCAGTCTCGGGCTGCCAGATGCTCTTCTGGGATCGGCATGGCCCACCATGTACACGGAGTTTCATGTGCCGGTCTCCTATGCCGGCATTATTTCCATGATTATCGCGCTGGGAACCATTGTCTCCAGCCTGCAGAGCGACCGTCTTACCCGAAGGTTCGGCACCGGGAAGGTAACCGCCGTCAGCGTGGGAATCACCGCCACTGCATTATTTGCTTTCTCTTTCACACACTCCTTCTGGCTGCTCTGCCTGTGGGCCGTCCCGTACGGCCTGGGAGCCGGAAGTGTGGACGCTTCTCTGAACAACTATGTGGCGCTCCACTACAAGAGCAGGCATATGAGCTGGCTGCACTGCATGTGGGGCGTCGGAGCCACGGCAGGACCTTACATCATGGGATACGCCCTGCGCATCGGGCAGAGATGGAACGCAGGATATTTTTATATTGCTGTGCTCCAGATCGTCCTGACCGGGATCCTGATCTTCAGTCTCCCGCTCTGGAAAGGGCGCGCGGCGGATGCTCAGAGCAGTCCTGAATTGAACGGAAAGACATTATCTCTGAGCGAAATCATACGGATCCCCGGCGCGAAAGAGGTCATGCTGTGCTTCTTCTGCTACTGCGCCCTGGAACAGACAGCCGGGCTGTGGGCAAGCAGCTACCTCAATCTGTACAAAGGAATCCCCGCAGAGACGGCCGCCCGCTTTGCCGGCCTGTTCTACATCGGCATCACGGCCGGGCGTGCCCTGAGTGGATTTCTCACGATAAAGCTCAACGATATCCAGATGATCCGGCTCGGACAGGCAGTTATCGCAGCAGGGGTTATCACCATGTTCCTGCCCGGTCCCGCCTTCCTCTCGCTGGGAGGCCTGATCCTGGTGGGGCTCGGATGCGCGCCGGTATACCCGTGCATCATCCATTCTACGCCGGCACATTTCGGCATTGACAAATCACAGGCTGTCATCGGCGTACAGATGGCAAGCGCCTACATCGGCACCTGCATCATGCCGCCGATCTTCGGACTCATCGCAAACCACATCTCTGTAGCGCTGTTTCCGCTGTACCTGCTGCTGATCCTGATCCTCATGTTCATCATGCATGAGCTTCTCACGCGCAGGACTGCGCACAAATCTTACTCAGCATGATACTTTTTTCAAAACAGCTGAAAAGGGAGCCGGTCATTTTCTCCGACTCCCTTTCTTCACAGAATCCGGCTTCCGCCTCTTTTTCATCAAAGCAGCAGCACAGCCGCCTCGCAGCTGTCAAGTGTGACTGCGCGTTCTCGTTCTATTTGGATCTGCAGGCTCTTCTCCTTCCCGTCATTGGACAGCAGCGCCCTGGCCCCCTCCCGGTCCAGCTTAAGAGTGCGGGGCTTGGTTCCGTAATTCGCCGCCACAAGGATCTCCTGTCCGTTTTCCTCAGACACGCGCCGGTAGGCAAAGATATCGTCCGCCTCCTCATAAGCTGGAACAAATCTGCCATAGGTAAATGTCTCCCTGTAAACCGGGGACTTTCTCAGGGCGATCAGCTTCTTATAGAAAGACAGAACAGAATCCGGCCGCTTCTGCTGCTCTTCCACATTGATCTCTGTATAGTTCGGATTGACCGCAAGCCATGGGGCAGAATCAGAAAATCCTGCGTTGGCGTCTGCGCTCCACTGCATCGGAGTGCGGGCGTTATCACGGCTGTTCTCATAGCAGCACTGAAGCGCTTCCTCTTTCGTACACCCGGCATTCAGCGCCTCCCTGTACTGATCCTTCGTACTGATATCGTCATACTCAGAGATATCCTCCCGCCTGCAGTTTGTCATGCCGATCTCCTGCCCCTGATAGATGAAGGGAATCCCTCTGAGAAGCACAGACGTCGCGGCAAGCGCTTTCTTCCCCTTCTCATTCCGGGCATGCTCAGGCAGAAAACGGCTGGCGCCTCTGGGCTCGTCGTGATTTTCAATAATATTTGCCTTGAACCCGATCCCCTGCGCCTCTTCCTGCGATGCAAAGATCGTATCTCTCCATTCCCTAAATTCGATCGGCCTGCATCCGTACCAGCCATTTTGTCCCTGAAACAGCTCATGGGCGCTGAAGTCAAACATCGTCGAAAAATGGCCGTCTTCTCCGATAAATTCTCTGAGCTCATCATCTTTCATATTAAATACTTCAGCGACGGTAAATGCATCATATCTTTCGAAAGTTTCCCGTTTCATATCCTCCAGCAGAGCGCCCACTCCCTGCACTTCTTCTACCATTTTCACGCAGGATGCAAGCCCGTCCGGTCCATCCGGCTCAAAGGACGGGAATGCCGGATCCTTCTTGATATTGATGATCGCATCGATACGGAATCCGGCAAGCCCTTTGTCCAGCCACCAGTTGATCATCTTGTAGATCTCCCGGCGCAGCTTCGGATTCTCCCAGTTCAGGTCAGGCTGCTCTTTAGCGAACATATGGAGATAATATTTGTCCGTTCCCGGCACCGGCTCCCATGCGCTCCCGCCGAAATAAGAGCGGTAGTTGCTGGGCGGATTGCCGTTTTTTCCTTTCACAAAGTAAAAATAATCCGCGTATTCCCCCTCAGGATCTGCCAGCGCTTTTTGAAACCACTCATGCTGATCCGAACAATGGTTCACAACCAGGTCCATCACAAGGTACATATTTCTCTTTTTTGCTTCCTCAAGAAGTTCGTCGAACTCCTCCATTGTCCCAAATTCCTCTGCGATCTTATAGTAGTCTGAAATATCATAGCCCTGATCAACAAAAGGAGACTGATAAATCGGGGAAAGCCAGATGATATCGATCCCCAGCTCCTTCAGATAATCGAGCTTGGAGATGATTCCCCTGAGATCTCCGATCCCGTCGCCATTTGTGTCCATAAAGCTCTTCGGATAGATCTGATATGCCATTTTATCATGCCACCATTTTCTCTTCATTTTTAATTCCCCTTTTCTGATTCTGTAATGTTGCTTTCTTTGTATGATGCTGTTATTATAAGATCAGAATATTGAAAAATCTTGTACTATATTTTCATTTTTATTGTATAATACTGCGCAGAATTTCGAGAAAGATGACGTCGGCTGATGCCGGCCCGAATCCCGCGCCAGGCCCCGCGGGCAAGTCTCGAAGAAAGGAGTTCATCATGACCAGCCGTACCGCACTCTCACCGGAGCAAAAAGAACAGACGCGCCATGGAGGACATCTGTTTCCTTTTCAAAAATATATTACCTCTCTGTCAGATCTCTACCCGGCTGTCACGCCGCACTGGCACGATGAGGCAGAGCTGACGCTGATCACCAGAGGAAGCTGCACTTATCAGATTCGCTTTGAAACCTATGCGGCCGTGGAAGGAGACCTCCTGTTCGTTCCTCCCGCCGCGCTGCACTCACTCACGATTCCTCCGAAGTCTCGCTATGACTCAGAAACATATGTATTTCACATGAACTTTCTGGGCGCAAATTCTGCCGATATCTGCGCGGTCCGTTACCTGGCGCCGGTGGCGGCTCAGAACCTGCTTCTCCCCTGCCATATCGGCAGAGATCATCCGGCATATTCCGAACTGATACAGATTTTTCACTCCATAAACAGCGTATACGAAGGCGCCGCCCCCGGCTATGAGCTGGTCTTGAAGTCTCTCCTTCTCCGGGTGATCGCTGTTCTCCTTCCCTATGGAAAGGAAGAGAGCTCGCGCCCTCAGCTGCAGACCGAACACATGGACAAGCTCAAGCTTGTCTTGGAATATATCGGCGAACATTACGCAGAAGATCTGTCTATCGCCCAGCTCGCTAAAATCTGTTTTTTCAGCGAGTACCATTTTATGCGTTTTTTCAAAAAATATATGGGAACGTCCTGTCTGGAATATGTCAAGGACTTAAGACTTGAAAAAGCGGCGGAGCTTCTCAGCCAGGGGGAGACGCCGGTCCTGGAGGCTTCGCTTTCCTCAGGCTTCCCGAACCTCTCTTACTTTTATCGGGAATTTAAGAAAAAATACGGCATGACTCCGAAGCAGTTTATCGAAGCCATGCCGAAAGAAGGGATCAATCCTCACAAGTTTGAGTAAATTCTCCTGTTATATTAAAGCCATGATTCATGGGACCGCTGCCCTTCCCGAGATCCAGCATTGCCCCCAGCGCGCCGGAAATATATCTCTTTGCCCGCTCTACGGAGTCGTCCAGAGAAAACCCTTTGGCAAGATTGGCCGCAATGGCGCTGGAAAGTGTACATCCGGTGCCGTGAGTATTCGGATTGTCGATTCGTTTTCCGCAGAACCATCTTCCGGAGCCTTCTCTGTAGAGAAGGTCATTGGCGTCATTGATCTGGTGTCCGCCCTTGACCAGCACGGCGCAGCTGTATGCAGCGCTGATCTTCTCTGCCGCCCTTGCCATATCTTCCTCGGTCTTCACTGTCATGCCCGACAGAACTTCCGCTTCCGGGATATTGGGCGTCAGCACGTCCGCCAGGGGCAGGAGCTTTTCTTTCAGCGTATCGACTGCATCATCACTGATGAGCTTTGATCCGCTTGTCGCGACCATGACAGGGTCGACAACAATATTATTTGCATGGTATTCTTTTAGTTTCTCAGCAATCGCTTCAATTAGGCCAGAAGACGAGACCATCCCAATCTTCACGGCATCCGGACGGATATCTGTAAATACACAGTCAATCTGTTCTTTCAGAAATTCCGGCGTCACTTCCATGATCCCCGTCACTCCGGTCGTATTCTGTGCAGTGAGCGCGGTCACTGCGCTCATGGCAAATACTCCGTTCGCAGTCATCGTCTTGATATCCGCCTGTATCCCTGCTCCTCCGCTGGAGTCGCTCCCTGCGATCGTAAGCGCTGTTTTCATCTGTTCTCTCATCCTTTCTTCTGTTCTGTCTCAGACGCTCTCTTCCAAAATATCTCAAAATCCTTAAATTCCGGCAGATACATATCTGCCGTATTCCATATCTGCGCCAGATTCCTGTCATTTGATTTGTCGTACACCGCCGCGGTCTTGAATCCCGCATTATGGGCTGTCCTCAGCGCGTGATATGCATCCTCGAACACCCACGTATCACCCGGCTCTGTATCGAGCTGAAGCGCCGCAGCGAAATAGATATCAGGCTGATCCTTTCCGCTCCCGATCTCCGAACAGGTATAGATCCCCCGAAAATAAGAAAGCACTTTCAGCCTGTCAAGCGCCGCCTCTGTGTTTTTTCTGTCGCCCGACGTAGCGATCACCATCGGGATCCCCCGGTCTCTGAACTCACCCAGGTACTGGCGGACTCCTTCTTTCAGAGGAACCTTCTCTGCATAGAAGTCCTGTACTTCCCGGTTCAGCCCTTTTACGACTTCTTCCACGCTCTTATCGATCCCATACTGTGTGATCAGGTATTCTGCCCCTTCTTCAAGACTCATTGTGAAGAGGATCTCCCCAAGATCCTTCTCTGCCTCCAGTCCGAGGCTGTTCAGATACAGCTCTCCCAGGTTCTCCCATACCGGCATGGAGTTCAGCAAAACTCCGTCCACGTCAAAAATAACACCTTTGATCATAGATCATCACCCTTTTCATATCCAGGCGGCGCCTGCATTATACTATCTTAAGCCAGCATGTCCTCCACCTGTTTTTTCAGTTTCCCTGCCGCCTCCTCGACATCCTTCTGCGCAAAGACTGCGCTGATCACGGCAATCCCGCAGATCCCGCTGCCTTTCAGCTCCATCACATTGTTCCTGCTGATCCCGCCGATGGCAATGACAGGAATGTCAACAGCCCTGCAGATCTCCTTCAGCGTCTCATGGCTCACCTCTACAGCGTCAGCCTTTGACCCGGTAGGGAACACGGCGCCGACGCCAAGATAGTCTGCTCCATGTTCCTGGGCGCGGAGCGCCTGCTCTACTGTCTGTGCGGACACGCCGATGATCTTATCCGGACCGAGCTTACGGCGGACGTCTCCGGCCTCCATATCGCTCTGCCCCACATGGACGCCGTCAGCGCCGATCTCAGCGGCAATCTCTACATTATCATTAATCACAAAGGGGACTTTATATTCTCTGCAGAGCTTCTGAATCTCCTTCGCCTCCGCAAGAAACTCTTCATCATCCAGTTCTTTCTCCCGAAGCTGCACGAAAGTAACTCCGCCCTTCAGGGCGCTTTCCACCTGGCTGTACAGCGTTTTATCTCCAAGCCAGCTCCTATCCGTCACAGCATAGAGAACGAAATCTTTTCTATCGCAATTCATAGATTGCTCCTTTCTCCAAATCCTCGCCGGTCATGTTGTAAACAGCATCTATGATCCGGTTCCTGTAGGTTGAGTTGCCTTCCCCCTCCTGCATCCGGCTCCAGCCGATCTCGCCGGCAAGTCCCATCACGCATACCGCCGCAGCGGCAGCCTCCAGAGGATGATCCGGGTTCGCCGTCAGATATGCCGTCATGATGCCTGACAGCTGACAGCCTGTTCCAGTGATCTTTCCCATCTCCGGCCGCCCGTTTCTTATAACATAGCACGTTCTTCCGTCGGATACCAGATCAATGGCTCCGGTAACTGCAATAACGCATCCTGCGCTCTCCGCGAATCCTTTCACAAACGCCACCGCGTCGTCAAGCGTCTCCTCAGTCACTGCGTCGGCGACATCCGCGTCCACGCCCTTTGTCGTTCCGCTTCCAAGGGCAAGCGTCTTGATCTCGGAAATATTTCCCCTGATCGCGGCAAGCTTCAGCTCGCGCATCAGCTCCAGAGCAGTATTTGTGCGAAGTGCGCTCGCACCCGCCCCGACCGGATCGAGAAGGACGGGATGCCCAAGCTCGTTCGCCTTTCGTCCCGCGCGGAACATTCCCTCGATGCTTGTCTTATGCAGAGTTCCGATATTGATATTCAGCCCGCCGCATACAGATGTGATGTCCTCCACATCCTCCGCCTCATCCGACATGATCGGACTTCCGCCGCAGGCAAGCAGCATATTCGCCACATCATTGACCGTTACATAGTTTGTTATATTATGTACCAGCGGCACCGTGTTTCTTACATTTTCAAGATATTCTTTCATCATGGCACGCCATCTCCTTATTTT
>CALWQS010000078.1 GCA_944383745.1 uncultured Mediterraneibacter sp.
CACACCAACCGAAAAACGCTGCATGCGAATCTTGTTTTTCTGCATGCAGCGTTTTTTTACTCCGTATATAATCTGTAAATCTCCGGGTCAACGACCTCCCGGATCTCCTCATACACAGGCTGGGACGCCTCGATCATCTGCTCTCTGACCGAATCATCCAGCGTGATGATCTCTGTCCCGCTGTCCCGGATCGTCTGTATCCTGTCGTCGATCCTCACGTCGGACTGCTCCCGCGCATACTCCTTCGCCGTCTCTTCCGCCTCGATCAGGATCTGACGGTCTTCCTCAGGGAGCTCTGAAAAGAATGCCTCGCTCACCACCAGGGAGATCAGGTGGGGCACATGGTTCGTCTCCACAATATAGTCCTGCTGCTCATAGAGCCGGTTGGACACGATAACCTCGTAAGGGTTCTCCTGCGCGTCGATGGTGTGCTGCTGCAGGCCGATGTACACCTCGCTGAAGTTCATGGGCGTCGGATTCGCCCCCAGCTCCTGCCAGAAATGCAGCTGGTACGCGTCCTCCATCGTCCGGATCTTCTGTCCCTCGAAGTCTGCGAACCCGTTTACCGCCTTGTTCGTGGACATGACGCGGAACCCCTGGTCCGCGTACCCCAGCAGCTCAAATCCGGCTTCTCTGTAGGATTCCTGCATCTTCTCCAGGAACTCCTGCTGATCCACGGTCTCCCTCACCGACTCAATATCGCTGAAGATGCATGGCGCGTCAAACACCGCTGTATCGTCAATGAAGCTGACCTGCGGGGCCGTGTTCTGGATCACGAACGGGATGTCCCCGTCATAGCAGCTTTCCAGAAGCTCCCTGTCCCCGCCCAGCACACTGTTCGGATATACTGTGATCTTGATCCGGCCTTCGCTTAAGCGGTCCACTTCCTCCACAAATTTCTCCGCATAGATCTGTGTCACTGTATCCTCCGGGCTGGCTGTCCCGAGCGGATAGGCGTAGCGCTGCTCCCCATCTTCACCGGAAGCGCATCCCGCCAGCGCTGCCGCGGCAGCGAGCGCCGCTGCAGCGCCGAATAGATTTTTCTTTCTCATAACCGTCTCCTTCCGAATGAATCCGCCGTCACAGCAGCGCAAGGCTGACTGCGGGCACGAATGTAATCACAAGCAGCGCTGCAAGGAAGTACAGGATCATGGGCATCGCGTGCTTCGCGATCTCCATGAGAGGCACCTCCGTGAGCGAGCTGGCGACAAACAGGTTGACGCCGATGGGCGGCGTTACGAAACCGATCGCCAGGTTTACAACCATCATCACGCCGAAATGGATCGGATCCATGCCGATGGACTCCACGATAGGGAGCAGGATCGGCGTGAGGATCAGGATCGCCGGCGTCGTATCCATGACCATTCCCACGATCAGCAGGAATGCATTGATCACGAGAAGAAGGACGATCGGATTCGTAAAGTGCGACAGGATCCACGAGCTGATCGCCTGCGGAACCTGCATCAGCGTCAGCACTCTTGAAAACGCGATCGCCGCCGCCAGGATAAAAAGGATCGGGGCATATGTTCGGATAGACTCCACAAGGATCGCCCAGATATCCTTCACCCTGATCGTCCTATAGATAAGCATACTGATCAGCAGAGCGTAGAACACAGAGATAACCGCCGCCTCTGTGGGGGAGGCGATCCCCGTGTAGATACATCCGAGGATGATCACCGGGCTTAAAAGGGCGAACGCACTCTCCTTGAGCACCTTCAGCAGCCCTTTTTCATGAAGCGCTCCCACGACGACCATCTTCTTCTCCTGATCCTCGCCGTTCTTCTTACAGTAATAGAATGCATATACCATCAGCAGCGCGCCGATCAGAAGTCCCGGGATGATGCCCGCGATGAACAGGTCGCTCACCGACGCCCCCGACGCGGAGCCGTACATGATAAACGGGATACTTGGCGGGATGATGACTCCCAGTCCTCCTGCCACAGCCACCAGCGCTGTGGTGAACTTCTTCTCATATCCCATCTCAATCAGGATCGGGATGGTCATGCTTCCCACTGCCGCCACCGTCGCCGGTCCCGATCCGGAGATTGCGCCATAGAACAGGCAGGTCACGATAACCGCGCAGGGCATTCCCGCGGTCCTTTTTCCCATAAAAAACGCAAACACGTCAAACAGCTTTCTGGAGATTCCTCCCCGCGCCATGATAATGCCCGACAGAACGAACATGGGCACTGCCAGCAGAGGGAAGCTGTCGAGGCCGCCCAGCATGGACCGGATCACATAAGTCGCGCTTGCCGTAAACGACGGGTCCACCGCCCCCGGAAGTACCGATACGATTCCCAGCGAGATTGAGACAGGGATCGCGATGACCAGGCATATTACAAATATGATAAAAACAATAACCGGCGACACCTCAATTCTCCCCCTTTCCTCTCACTGTCTGGAACTCCACAATCCACCGCTGGAGCACCCGGACCGCCGTCAGCGCAAATCCCACAAGGGGCGCCGCCTGCACAAAATACATCGGAATCCCCATCGCAGGGCTCGTCTGCCCGTTCTCTACCGCCGACATCAGATATCTCCACGCAAACGGGAGCAGATAGAGAAACAGGATCAGCTCAAAAGTATGGTTCACTATTTTAAATACCGCCTTTCCCCGCCTCGGGAACAGCGCGACGAACTGCTCGATCTTGATCGAGATGCATTTCTTAGTGCAGTAGCTGATGCTTAAAAATCCCGCCCATATAAAGATATACCTTGTAAGCTCCTCCGACCAGGAAAGCGAAGCGCCCAGCACATACCGGCAGAACACCTGCACTCCCATGATCACAGCCATGGCCGCCAGCGCAGCTACAAGCAGCACCTCTTCCAGATAATCGTCTATCCAGCCCAACACTTTTTTCATAAGCCGGTCTTCCTCCTTCAGAAATTAATTCATGCTCCCGTGAAGAAGGCTCAGCACGGTCTGCAGATCCTCCGCTCCCATCTGTCCCGGTGCGGAAGCCTTTCCCACCGCGCCGAAGGTCAGCGCAGAGCCGAATACCTCTCCGCAGAGACGGCTGATCACGCCCGTGCCTGACATGGACATTGTGATGATCGGGCGGTCCGCATACTCTGATGCCATCTCCTCTGTCGCAGCGAGAAGCGTGAGGACATCTTTCTTATTCTGCGGCATAACCGCGATCTTCGGGATATCAGCGCCCAGCTCCTGCATTTTACGCAGGCGGGAAACGATCTCGTCCTTCTCCGGCGTCTTGTGGAAGTCATGGTTGGAAGCCACGACCTTCACACCGCACGCATGGGCTGTCTCAACGACTGCCTTCACCGCATCGTCGCCTGTGAACGCCTCGATGTCCACCAGATCGATAAGGCCTGTCTTCGCCGCTTTCTGATTCAGCTCCACATAGGCGTCTGTCTCGATGGACTTCTCTCCGCCTTCTTTGGATGTACGGAAAGTGAACAGGATCGGCGTCTCTCCGAGCACTTCTCTGAGCGCCTTCATCGTCTCCTCTGTCCTGCCGAAATCAAAGATATCCTCATACCAGTCCACACGCCACTCCACGACGTCCGCCGGCGTACTCTTGATCGTCTCAGCCGCTTTTAAGATTTCTTCTCTCGTCACTCCCACGATCGGCACACAGATCTTCGGAATGCCTGTTCCAATCTCTACATTTCTTACTTTTACTGTGTTCATATTATTCTCCTCCTGAATTAATCACAGCAAGGCAGCGTTCCGGGCAGAGCCTTTTCCGTTCCGTCCGCAAGCTGCCTGTCTTCTGTTTTACTTATTTTGATGTATCCGCATTTTTCAGCAGCACGCCGTATCTTGCGTTTACAAATACCGCGAGCAGGATTCCGATCACGGTGATCACAATGTTCATCACGATAACGCCGGAAGCGCTCATGTTGGATGCCGCCGTCAGGATCGTGTAGTTGCAGAGGCTGGACGCGATCATGACAAGGCTTGTGAGCGTTCCTTTGATCTTCGGGAACAGGTCGTTCGCAACGGCTGTCGCCATCTGAAGCACGCCGCCTGCTGCCGAATATCCGATCACGAATGCGCCCACATAGCAGATCATCGGGCTCTTAACCATGTATACAAGCGCCAGCATAACAAGTGAAACGATCGGATAGATCACAAGGAAACGAACCTGTTTGAACTTTGTGATCAGGACGCTTGTCACGAACAGCGCCACAAGGCTTCCTGCAGAGTAATAGGTCTGCATCACGGAGACGCTTTCCGCCGGGATCCCTGCGACCTCTGTGCCGAATGTCTGTGCGCAGTTCAGCCACAGCTGGAATGTCGCAGTACATGTAAATCCAATCAGGATCAGCGCCACGCTCTCAACAGAGAAATGCGCGCTCTTTAAGTTGTTGAGGAAGGACTCTCCCTTGCCTACGCCTGCAATCTTCGGCATCGGCGCAAAGATCGCCAGCACGCCGAGAACTGCGATCGCAATGCCGCATGCAAACGGAAGCATCAGGTAAGACATCGATGTTCCGGCGCATACGCCCAGGAAGAACGGGATCAGCAGCTGTGCGACAGAGATGAACAGCTTGATTCCCATTGTCGCGATACCTGTGTATTTGTAAATGATCTCCGCAACCGCCGGATATGTAGCCGTGTCAAGGAAGGAGTTCGCAATACCGCCGAGTACAGCAGCCACGTACGCGATCTGCATATTCGGTGAAAAAGCGATTCCGACGAAGAAAATCACATAGGACGCGCATCCGATCAGGACGGAGACTCTTCTTCCGAACTTATCAGACAGCGGTCCGGCAAACGGCAGGGAGATCAGGCGTCCGAGGCCGAGCGCCGCCGCAACTGCGGTGACGCCCATGACGTCGCTCATTCCCCACTGCTCGGCCAGAAGCTCTTTCACAACCTGCTGGCTTAAGATCGAGCATCCGATACCATGGATAAAATAGTTTAAATAAAGGATAAGTGCACTGGGCAGATATTTCTTATTCATGATTCTTTCTTCCCTCTTCTCTCATTCTTTTTATTCGTACTTAATGTCAAGAACTTCTTTCATGTGGTCGATCGGCATATGCTTTCCTGTCCAGAGATAGAACGCTGCGTCTCCCTGGAAAAGCATCATTCCGAGACCGTTCATCGTCTTGCGGCATCCGGCTTCTTTTGCCATCTTAAGAAGCGCCGTCTCCCTCGGAGAATAGATCGTATCTGTCACGATCAGGTCCGGGCGGAAGAAAGACTTATCCGGGACAACAGACTGTCCCTCGAGCGGCTTCATGCCCACGCCTGTCGCCTGTGCGAAAAGATAGCTGTCCGCGATCTCTTCTCTTAACTTCTCTTTGTCGTCCAGGTCGTACAGATTTACGATACAGTCTGTATTATTGCGGATCGTCTCAACCGTCTTCTCCGCCGCCTCCCAGAACTTATCTTTGATATTGAAGATGGAGATCTCCTTCACGCCGTCGAGAGCCGCCTGCACCTCGATCGCTTTCGCCGCGCCGCCTGCGCCTGTGATTGTCATCTTCTTTCCGATCACATCTATATTATTGTCTTTCAGAGACTGCATATACCCGATACCATCTGTGATGTGTCCGATCAGTTTTCCGTTGTCATTTACGATCGTGTTGACTGCGCCGCACATCTGCGCTGCCGGAGACAGCTCGTCCAGGTACTGTCCTACCACCGTCTTGTTCGGCATAGAGACATTGGATCCTACCATCTTTAATGCGCGCAGGCCCTTGACCGCATCCTCCAGGGTGCTGTTGTCAACTTCGAATGCAAGGTAAGCGTAATCCAGACCGAGTGTTGCGAACGCTTCATTATGCATTGCCGGTGAGCTGGAATGTCTGATCGGGTAAGCCATAAGACCAATCAGTTCTGTGTGTCCTGTAATTCTTTCTGCCATGATTTTGTTCTCCTTTTTAAACTTTTCTGTTTGTTAAATATCAAACAACCTCTCTGGTTCTATTATACGAAATTCCATCTTATAGTTCCAATACATCTTTTTATCTTTTTTGATACCTTGTTTCTATCAGTTGTGGTATAATAGCACAAACAGATACTGTTCCAAACATACTGGAAAGGAGAAGCGCCATGACACTGAACCAGCTTTTATATTTTCAAGCCGTTGCAAAATACGAGCATTTCAGGCTTGCCGCGGCGAGCCTGAATATCTCCCAGCCGTCCCTAAGCCGTTCCATCGCCAATCTTGAGGAAGAACTCGGCATCATACTCTTTGAGAGAAAAGGGCGCACCGTCACGCTCACCAAATACGGACGCTTTTTTCTCGAGCACGCAAACCGGATTCTGTCAGACGTCCGGCTCGCCGAAAAGCAGATGAAGAAGCTCTCCGGCAGCTCCGGCCATGTGGATATCGCCTACGTATTCCCGCTCGCCGCCCAGTACATCCCCCGCAATGTGCGGAGATTCCTCGCCAAAAGCAATAACAGCAAGATCAGCTTCAACTTTCACCAGACATATACCGGCGAGATGGTCAGCGGCCTGAAATCCGAAAAATACGACGTGATCTTCGGCTCCTACGTGGAAAACGAACCGGGCATCCAGTTCGTTCCCATCCTGAAGCAGGAGATGATCATCATCACGCCTCTCGGCCATCCCCTGGCAAAAAAGAAGGATCCCGGGCTGAAAGACCTTGAAAACTATCCGGTCATGGGATATGACAGGACGTCCGGGCTCGGGCGGTTCACGAACCGCACATACGCCTCCTACGCCCTTTCTCCCAATATCGTCTGTGAATCTCCGGACGAGAACGCCATCGCCTCGCTTGTGGCGGAGGATTTCGGCATCGCCCTGGTCGCGGACGTGGATATTCTCAGCCATTTTCCTCTGGAAAAGCTCCACCTGACAGACGTAAGCCTCAGCCACACCGTGTATATGGCCTATCTGAAAGACCACTATCAGATTCCGGCTGTGAAAAATTTCATCTCTTTTATAAAGAAAGAAGGCTCACATATCTGACGCAGGACGACGAAGTTTTTCCCGACAACAGAGATCGGCGCGCCTCTCCCAAGCGGCACGCTCCCGGCGCGGTCCCCTACAGGCCGCGCCGCTTCACATACTCAATGAACCGGTGCACCATCGGCGACTGGTATGCGTCCTTTCCCCATGCCATATAGACAAACCGCTTCTCATGCTGGTTCCGGATCGAAAGGATATCCACCTCCAGCTGTCTTAAGATCGGGATCTCCGGCATCACGGCGATCCCGAAATTCTGAGCCACAAGCCCCGCCATACAGCCGTCCTCCTCGATCTCATAGGCGATCTTCGGCTTCACCCTGATCTGCTCGAACATCCGGTCAACGACCGGTCTCAGTCCGCTGTTCTTAGTATAGAAGACCTGAGGATATACGGCGGCCTGCTCCAGGTCCACCGCATTTTCATAAGAAAGAGGATGCCCCTTCGGCACAACGACCACCAGGTTCTCTATGCCGACCGGCGTGAAATGGATCCCGCTCTCCCGCTCCGCCATGGAGCAGAATCCGACGTCAAACCGCTCGTCCTTGATCCCCTGGATGACCTCCGATGTATTTCCGACGGTAAAGCTGAAGTTCACCTTCAGTTCCTCATGTGTACGGATAAAATCGCTGACCAGACCGGGCACGAACTCACTTCCAAGCGTGTAAATGTATCCAAGCTCTACCAGTCCCTCCGTCTGGCCGGTCAGAGTGCGCACTTTTTTGACGCCCGCATCCAGCGTCCGTAGAGATTCATCGACATATTCCCGGAAGATCTTCCCATATTTTGTCAGCACCACGTTGCGCCCCTGCTTTTCAAACAGCTTTGTGCCCAGTTCCTGCTCCAGCGAGCCAATAGCGTGGCTTAAAGACGGCTGGGAGATCCCAAGTTCCTCCGCCGCCTTTGTATAATGCTCCGCCTTCGCAAGTTTTGAGAAATAATGGAGCTGATTCAGATTCATGATATCCACCTCGTTTTTCAGAATATATTCTTTTATCTCAAGATTCGCGAGCGAGTCTTGTCTCAGGAGTCGTCTCCCCCCTCTGATAAAATATCACAAATCATAGTTTTTATCTATAGTTTCGCGCTAAAATATGCATTTGTTTTATATTTGTTTTTTGCTTATAATACAGCTTGTAAACGGATTGTTAATGTAATGACGATACCCCGTTCCAAACCGCAGGACGGCCTCGGCGGACCTGCCCTCACAGGACCGGGAGATTCAATCCGTTTCAGACAACCTCTCTCTATATTTAAGAATGCCGGTTCAGCGGAGGAAGGAATCCTTGATATCTGGAGAATCAAGCTGATTCCGCCACTGCTCATTTCTTCCGCTGCCCGGCAGGTATCAAATTGGAATTTCTAACGAATGGATAGGAGACTTATTATAATGAAGAAAGAGTACAGACATATTTTTGAACCTTTCACCGTTCGCCGTATGACCCTGAAAAACAGGATCATGATGACTCCCATGGGAACAAACTACGGTGAGCAGAGCGGAGAGATGAGTTTTCTCCATATTAATTACTATGAACAGCGCGCAAAGGGCGGTACCGGCCTTATCATGGTAGAAAATGCAAGCGTAGATTCACCGGAAGGCTCCAACGGAACCACACAGCTGCGCATTGACCACGACAATTACATTCCCCGTCTCTTCAAGCTGACAGAGACAGTCCATAAACACGGCACCTGCATCGGCATCCAGCTCAACCATGCCGGAGCGTCCGCACAGTCTGCGCGCACCAACATGCAGCCGGTATCCGCCTCCGACATTCCCTCCAAGGCAGGCGGAGAGATCCCGCGTCCGCTCGCGAAAGACGAGATCATGCGGATCGTAAAAAAATACGGAGAGGCCGCAAAGCGTGCCCAGACCGCCGGCTTCGACACGGTTGAGATCCATGCAGGCCATTCTTACCTGCTGAGCCAGTTCCTGTCCCCGCTCACCAACAAGAGGACGGATGAGTTCGGCGGCTCGGCTGAGAACAGAGCGCGTTTTGCCCGCCTGGTCATGGAAGAGGTCAGAAGACAGGTCGGACCGCACTTCCCGATCTTCCTGCGTATCAGTGCAGACGAGTTCATGGAAGGCGGCAACACACTTGACGACTGTCTGGACTATCTTCAGTATATCCAGGAAGAGGCTGACGTCATCGACGTCTCCTGCGGCCTGAACGGCTCGATCCAGTATCAGATCGACTCCAACCACTTCCCGGACGGATGGCGCTCCTACATGGCGAAGGCTGTCAAAGAGAAATACAACAAGCCCTGCGTCACAATGGGCAACATCCGCGACCCTCATGTCGCAGAGGACATTCTCGCAAGGGGAGACGCAGACCTGATCGGAATCGGCCGCGGGCTGATCGCTGATCCGGAGTGGGTGAACAAAGTAGAGTTCGGCGACATCTGCGATATCAGGAAATGTATCTCCTGCAATATCGGATGCGCAGGAAACAGAATCGGGATCAACCGGCCGATCCGCTGTACGATCAATCCTGCAGTGGCAGAGGGTGAAGACTATAAAAAGCATAAAATCAACAAACCTTGCAACGTCGTCGTAATCGGCGGAGGAACAGCCGGAATGGAGGCTGCCTGTACAGCCGCAGAAGTGGGATGCACCACCTTCCTGATCGAGAAGAAGCCTTATCTCGGCGGTCTGGCTGCGGAGATTTCCAAGATTCCGGACAAGAAGAGACTTTCCGATTTCCCGAACTATATGATCCACCGCACGAATAAGCTGAAGAACCTCTTCGCCTTCACCAATATGGAAGCGGACGTCAGCTTCATCAAGAGCTTGAAGCCGAACATCATTGTCAACGCTACCGGTTCCTCACCGCTCCTTCCTCCGATCGCAGGTCTCCATGAGAACCTCGGCAAAGAAGGAAGCCATGTATACAGCATCCTTGATATGATCGAGCATGTCAACAATAACGACTATCCGGAAGACCTTACCGGGAAGAAGGTTGTTGTCATCGGCGGCGGCGCAGTCGGCCTTGACGTCGTTGAATACTTCGCTCCGCGCGGCGCAGATGTGAGCATCGTCGAGATGATGCCGATCATCGGAAACGGAATCGATCCCGTATCCAAGGTAGACATCAATACTCTGATGGATAAATACGGCGTGAAACAGATGCCGAATACCGCGCTCAAAGAAGTCCGTCCGGACAACTTCCTCGTGGAAGCTGACGGCGAACAGAAAGAGCTGCCGTTTGACTACGGCTTCGTCTGCCTGGGAATGAAGGCAGAACACCCGGTCCTTCAGCAGATCAGAGAAGCCTTCGAGGACGACGACTCCATTGAGGTCGTCAACATCGGAGACAGCGTCCGCGCAAGAAGGATCATCGACGGAACCGAGGAAGGAAGAAACATCCTCAACACGCTCGAGAAGCGCGGATATCTGTAAAATTCGGGGTTGCCGAGCGGAAACTTCTGGATGGATCAACGTACGAAACCGACAGGGCGGAGATGAGAATTGAAGACGTATTCTGAGATGAGGGGCAGGGGCTCCGGGCTCCGTTCCGAAGGGTAAGAA
>CALWQS010000079.1 GCA_944383745.1 uncultured Mediterraneibacter sp.
GGAAGCTCCAGATCGATTTCGCGGAAATCACGGAGCGGATGTGGAAGAATGAGTGAGGGAAAGTTCCTTCTTCATCCAGATATGAGGGCAGTCCTCATCAAAGTCCGGCTCCCCGTAAGCAGAATACCCCTGCTTTTCATAGAACGGCCTCGCCTGCTGCTGGGCATGGAGGATCACTCTTCTGCCGCCCAGCATGCGGATCTCCGACTCTGCGGCGGCGAGCACCCTGGAGCCGAGGCTGTGCCCGCGGTATTCCTTCCGGACGGCGATCCGCCCGACGACATATTCCCCCTGCGGCTGCCCCGGGAAAAACCGGCATGCCGCGGCGGGGATATTTTCTATATATAAGACAATGTGTGAGGCGGTCTGATCCGTCTCGTCAAATTCATCTTGAAATCCCTGCTCTTTCATAAAGACTTCTTCCCGGATCAAGACCGCGTCTCCGGGGAGCGTATGATAAACTCTGATATACATTTCTTTCAGATCCTTTCGTCAAATCATTCCAATCGGATGAGACTAACTTATCACCCGGATGCAGCGGCGTCAACAGGAAAATATATTGACAAACACCTATGCTTCCCCTAAACTTAATAAGGTTATACTTTAAGAAGATGCATGGTAAGGAGTGGGACCATGAGTGAAAATATTATTGAATTGAAAAATATTAAGAAAGTCTTCGACGATACTGTCGTTGTGGAGGACTTTAACCTGACTGTGAAAAAGGGAGAGTTCGTCACCTTTCTCGGACCGTCCGGCTGCGGGAAGACGACGACGCTGCGCATGATCGCAGGCTTTGAGTTCCCGACCGAGGGGGAGATCCTGCTGAATGGAGAGGATATCAGCCGTATCCCGCCGAACTTAAGGCCGATCAACACCGTGTTCCAGCGGTATGCGCTTTTCCCTCACCTGAATGTCTACGACAATGTGGCGTTCGGGCTGAATCTGAAGAAACTGCCCAAGTCCGTGATCCAGGAGAAGGTCAGAAGGGTGCTGGAGGTCGTAGACCTGGAGGGCTTCGAGAAGCGCAGGATCTCAACTCTGTCCGGCGGACAGCAGCAGAGGATCGCCATTGCCCGGGCCATTGTCAACGAGCCGGATATCCTGCTTCTGGATGAGCCGCTCGGAGCGCTGGACCTCAAGATGAGGCAGGAAATGCAGCTTGAGCTGAAGTCCATGCACGAGCAGCTGGGGATCACATTCATCTATGTGACCCACGACCAGGAGGAGGCTCTGACCATGTCTGACAAGATCGTGGTCATGTCCGACGGAATGATCCAGCAGATCGGGACGCCGGAGGAGATCTACAATGAGCCGAAGAATGCCTTTGTCGCGGACTTTATCGGCGAGAGCAATATTTTCGAGGGCAGGATGACAGCGTCCAAGACAGTGGAGTTCTGTCAGGCGCAGTTCCCGTGCGTGGACAATGTGCCGAAGGATACCCGGGTGGACGTGGTGGTAAGGCCGGAGGACGTAGTGATCACAAGGCCGGAGAACGGACAGCTTAAGGGCGTCGTGGATTCGGTCGTATTCAAGGGAATGTACTATGAGATCACTGCCTTGTGCGGGGAGAACGAGATCGTGATCCAGAGCACGCGGAACGTACAGGCAGGAAGCGAGATCGGCATGCGGATCGGACCGGACGAGATCCATGTCATGCCGGCAGGCGTGATGATGAACGTGTTCGACGGCGTGATCACGAAGGAGGGGCGCGCGGCATTTGCCGGCGGTTCCTATGCCTGTGATCTTACACAGCTCTATGAGGGCTCCCGCAGGAGCGGCGACTGCACTGTGATTACTGCTGACGGAGAAGAGATCAGCCTTGCCGGAATGGAAGTGACCGTGGAGGTGCCTGTCAAGGCGGTCTCCATGAGCGATGAGCCGAAGGAATACCGTGCCCACGGACATATCATTTCTTTCATATATAAAGGAAGCCACTATAACTATACGGTGCGAACAGAGGATGAGGAAGACTTCGTTCTGGATGAGGATGACCTGTGGAACGAGGGCGACCATGTCAGCCTGATGATACCGGAGGACCAGATTCTATTAAAAAGAAAGCAGGGTGTGATATGAGGAACATTCGATTCAGCAGAAAACAGCTCTGCATCCCGTACGCGCTCTTCCTGTTCTGCTTTGTCATCCTTCCGCTTGCAGTGATCGTGTACTACGCATTTACCGACGGGAGCGGCAGATTCACGCTGGCGAACCTGGTCAGCTTCTTTACAAACGGAAATACGATCGGGACGCTCTGCTACAGCCTTGTGATCGCGGCAGTTGTGACGGCCGTCTGTCTTCTTGTCGCCTACCCCGCCGCCTATGTGCTGGCGAGGAGCGGGCTGAGGAGGGGACCGGTGATTCTGATGCTTTTTATCCTTCCGATGTGGATCAACTTCACGCTGAGGATTACAGCGCTGAAAGAGATCCTGACTGTGCTGGAGGGCAATCTGTCGCTGCATCCTTTCCTGAATACCGTGATTGCGATGACCTATGATTATCTTCCTTTCATGATCCTGCCGCTGTACACCACGCTGCTTCAGCTGGATGAGAGCCTGCTGGAAGCGGCGGCTGACCTGGGGGCGGGGCCGGCGGCGGTCTTCCTGAGAGTGACGCTTCCGCTGTCTATGCCGGGCGTCGTAAGCGGGATTATGATGACGTTCCTTCCGGCGATGACAAACTACGTCATCCTGGATATGATGTACAACAGTACCTATATCATGGGTTCTCTGATCGGAAGCTATTTCAATATCTACGACTGGAACAACGGATCCATGATCTCACTGATCCTGTTTGCCGTGATCTGCATTGTCACGCTGATCACCGGGAGAGGGGAACAGAATAACGCGGAGAACAGGGGGGCGGTGCTGTGATGAAAAAGATTCTTTCTTATTCCTGGCTCGCTGTTGTGGCGCTGTTTATGTACGTGCCGGTGCTGATCCTGGCGTTTTACAGCTTTACGGACTCAACGACGATCGGCGCTGTCAGAGGATTTTCCCTGCACAATTATGTAACGCTGTTCACGACGGAAGAGCTCAGGGACATGATTGTCGGGACTGTGCTCCTGGCTGTGGGCGCAGCTTTGACCGCGACAGTCCTCGGCACGCTGGGCGCTGTCGGCGCATTCTATTCCAGGCCGTCGGTGAGGGCTGCTGTGGAGACGGCGAACCAGGTGCCGGTTGTCAACGCCGACGTCGTGACCGCCTTCTCGATCTGCATCCTGCTCATCGTTGTGTTCGGGATTGAGAAGAATACGTTTCTTCCGCTTGTGATCGGGCATGTGGTGCTCTGTGCGCCGTTCGTCTATCTTGCAGTCATGCCAAGGCTTAAGCAGATGGACAGCGGACTTTATGAGGCGGCGCTGGACCTGGGGGCGACGCCCTTCCAGGCGCTGTATAAGATTGTGCTCCCGCAGATTGTTCCGGGTATCGTCTCCGGATTCATGCTGTCAGTTACGCTGTCTCTGGATGATTATTTTATCTCCACTTACACGAAGCCGGCGACATTTGATACGATCAGCACTTATGTGGTAAATGCCACGAGGGGCGCGCAGACAGAGATCAAGACCGCATTGTGGGCGCTGTCAACGGTAATCTTTCTTGTGGTGGTCCTTGCGGTGGTGGTGATGAATCTGGCGTCCTCGAGGACGGCGGACAGGCAGGAGGTGAATGCATATGACGGCAGAGAAAAAGACTGATCAGATCTCCTGCAGAAAAGGCGGAAGGCTTCGCGGCAGAAGCTTCCGACTCCTTGCCGGGACCGCGGCGCTTCTGACGGTATCCCTTTCCTGTCCGCAGGGGGGAGCGATCAGAGTGTCAGCGGCTCCTGCTTCCGGACAGACGGAGAAGAGCGAAGACAAGGTCACGCTCAGGATCGCCAACTGGGAGGAGTACATCGACGAGGGAGACTGGGATGAAGAGGAAGCCATCGATCTGGACGACCGGGAAGGGACAGTGATCCTTGGGGAAAACTCCATGGTCGAGGACTTTGAGGAGTGGTACCTGGAGACATACGGCGTCGAAGTGGAAGTGGAGTATTCCACGTTCGGAACCAATGAAGATCTCTACAATCAGCTGACCCTGGGAAATGAGTTCGACCTCGTCTGTCCCTCGGAGTATATGTTCATGAAGCTCATTGCCGAAGAGCGTCTCCAGCCTCTCTCAGAGGAGTTCTTCGACATTGAGAACGAGCAGAATTATTATGTCCGCGGCGTCTCGGATTATATAAGAAATATATTTGATACCAATACGATCAACGGCGAGCCGTGGAGCAGATATGCTGCCGGGTACATGTGGGGAACTACAGGCATCGTCTATAATCCGGAAGAGATTTCCGGGGAAGATGCTTCCCACTGGTCGATCCTGGCGGACCCGAGATATAAAGGGCAGGTAACGATCAAGGACAATGTCCGGGACAGCTACTTTGCAGCGCTGGGGATCCTGCATGAAGAAGAGCTGCTGCAGCCGGATTTTATCAATTCAGCAGACCGCCTGGAGCGGATCGCCGATCTGATGAACCGGACGGATGCGGATACGGTGAGCGCGGCGGAAGAGATTCTCAAGCAGATGAAAGAGAACGCATACTCCTTTGAGTCTGACAGCGGAAAGGCGGATATGGTGACCGGCAAGGTGCTGGCGAACTACCAGTGGTCGGGCGATGCGGTCTACACGCTGGACCAGGCGGAGATCGACGACTACTATCTCGCCTATGCGGTGCCGGAGGAATGTACAAACGTCTGGTTCGACGGCTGGGTCATGCTGAGAGACGGCGTCGGCGGCGACGGGGCGAAGCAGCAGGCGGCGGAGGCGTTCATCAACTTCATGTCGCGGCCGGACAATGTGGTGCGCAACATGTACTACATCGGCTACACATCAGTTGTCGCAGGCGGAGACAGCGACATTATCTATGCGTATGCGGACTGGTGCTACGGCGCTGAAGAGGATGCGCAGGACACGATAGAGTATCCGGTAGGATTCTTCTTCAGCGGAGACAGCTCCGACCCGGATTATGTGATCACGGCGGAGGCGGATCAGGCGTACCGCCAGCTCTACGCCCAGTATCCGACTCAGGATGTACTGGAGCGTGCTGTGGTTATGCAGTATTTCGACCAGGAGAATAACCAGAGGATCAATCAGATGTGGGTGAATGTCCGGTGCTTTAACCTGGCGTCCCTCACCGGGCAGGACTGGGCGAAGATCGGGGCGTGCGCGGTGGTTCTGGCAGCAGCCGCGGTGATCTTCCGGAAGCGGGACGACATCTTCCGCAGAAGGGACCGCTGAGCGAGGTCCGGGAAAAGACTGCGGATGGGAAAAAAGAAGAATACCAGATCAGGCCTTCAGACAGAAAGGGCGCCGTACTGAGTCAAGTACGGCGCCCTTTCGGCAGTTGTGAAACAAGGAACGGATTATCCTTATATCATCAGGTGCAGTGCCGGAATGATCTGTCTGTGATGATACGTGCGCAGATCAGGCCGAGCGGCAGCATCATGATGATCAGCAGGGCGGAGACAAACCAGTTGGCTGACACTGACAGCGACATCTCGCCCATATTGTAGACCGCGCGGAACAGATAAAGTCCCGGTACCATGATCACGATCGAAGGCACTGTGACGGAGATTCTCGGATACCCCAGGTGCTTCATCAGGAAGGAGGCGAGCAGGCCTGCTGTCAGCGATCCGAGGAAAGCCGCGACTGCTGCAGGACAGTCGACCAGGGCGGCAAGCTCCAGACGGAAGGTATTTGCCACTGCCCCGATCACAGCCGCGGCGGCGGCAATTTTCGCCGGGCTGTTGAACATGATGGAGAATCCGAAGACTCCCACAAAGCTTGCCGCAAGTCTCAGAACGAGGTGGAGCATAGGATGCAGGGACAAGTCTGCAAAATTAGCCGGATGTACTCCCAGGGCCGAAGACATGATCCATCCTGTGATCGTTGCGGCGACAACGATGATCACGGCGTAGGCAAGCCGTTCCAGGCCGGAGCGCATATCCAGCTTCGCCAGGTCGATGCCGCTCGTGATGAACGGGAATCCCGGAATGATGAAAAGCATGGCACAGATGTAGCCGGCCTCATGATTCCCGGATATCGGGAGGAAGGCCTCCATAAGCCGCAGGGACGCGATATACGACAGGCAGGCGAGCGCAACGGATGAGATCACGCACAGGTACAGCGTAAAGTGCCGTTTGATCAGATGGCAGCGCAGGAAGTTGCCGATTCCGGCGCCGATGAACGCGCAGAGCATTTCCACCGGTCCGCCGCCAAGCAGGAAAGTGAAGGCGGCGCAGGCGAATGCCGCTGCAAGCCCGAGCTGAAGCGGGCTGTACAGCCCGCGGATCTGTTCGATCTCATCCAGCCTGTTGTGGAGCTGTTCTCCTGACATATGTACGCCCTCTTTGGGAAACTTTTTTACAAAACGCTCCAGCTGGTTCAGCTTGGAGGTGTTCACACCGGTATTATTCAGGGCAAGAGAATTGGTAAATGTCTTATGCCCGTCAAAGCAGGTGTAGACGAGTGTCGTAAGCCCGATGCTGGCGGTGCACGTGACTCCGAGCTGCTCGGAGAGCGCGTTCATAGAGCTCCTTACACGCCATGCCCCGGTCCCGCAGGAGAGGAGCATCAGTCCGACTCTTCCGATCAGAGCCGCCTTCACCGGAACGCTTGCCTCGGTGATCGGCTTGTCTTTGACATGTCCGGTATAGTCATGCCAATAGATATTCATGTGATTGGGGATGATGTTGTCTTTTACCATTTTGCTTCCTTTCAATAACTATGTATACTTTGGTCAGCGGTCGCGATGGATCACATTTTTTATATTAAGAGTATAGTGGGAAATAGAAAAAGTCAAGAAGCAGAGCATATATATTACGAAACTTTTGCACGCGGGCGGCGGTTAGGTGTGAGCAGCTGCCACGGCAGGCCGGCATTGAAAACATTTCCTGCCCATGATATTATAATTGAGGTTGATTTCCTGCATAATAAAGCAGGAAGAAGGGGATGCGGAACCGGAGCGTGCAAGCGCGGCAAGTGCGCATGCGGGCGGCGGTTAAGTACAGCAGACAGAAGAAAGGATGGGATACAGATGGGCAGATATGATGTGATTATTATCGGTGCGGGACCGGGAGGAATCTTCGCGGCATATGAGCTGATGAAGAAGGCGCCTGAGCTGAAGACTGCAGTGTTTGAAGCAGGCAGTCCGCTTGAGAAGAGAAAATGTCCCATTGACGGGAAAAAGGTTAAGAGCTGTATCAACTGCAAAACGTGCGCCATCATGAGCGGGTTCGGCGGAGCCGGCGCGTTTTCTGACGGGAAATATAATATCACCAATGACTTCGGAGGCACGCTCTACGAGTATATCGGGAAAGAGACTGCCACCGGGCTGATGCATTATGTAGATGAGATCAATCTTGCTCATGGCGGAGAAGGGACGAAGATGTATACTACCGCCGGGACGCAGTTCAAGAAGCTGTGCATGCAGAATAAGCTCAAGCTTCTGGACGCGTCGGTCCGCCATCTGGGAACGGACATTAACTATGTGGTGCTCGAGAATCTCTATGAAGAGATGAAGGACAAGGTGGAGTTCCGTTTTCACTGCCATGTGGATAATCTTGAGATCGTGGAGGGCGGCTACAGAGTGATATCCGGCGGACAGGCGGACGAGTGTGAAAAATGCATCGTGTCTGTGGGCAGGAGCGGGAGTAAATGGATGGAGCGGATATGCAGAGACCTCGCCATCCCGACCAAATCCAACCGGGTCGACATCGGCGTCAGGGTGGAGCTGCCGGCCGTGATTTTTTCTCATCTGACGGATGAACTCTATGAGAGCAAGATCGTGTACAGGACAGAGAAGTTCGAGGATAAGGTCAGGACATTCTGCATGAATCCTTACGGGATCGTGGTGAATGAGAATACGAACGGGATCGTGACGGTAAACGGACACAGCTACGAGGACAGAGAAAAGCAGACGGAGAATACGAACTTTGCACTTTTGGTGGAGAAGCATTTCTCAGAGCCCTTTAAGGACAGCAACGGATACGGCGAGAGCATTGCCCGCCTCTCCAATATGCTCGGGGGAGGCGTCCTTGTCCAGCGGTTCGGGGACCTGATCCGGGGCAGGAGAAGCACGCCGGAGAGGATCGAGGAAGGATTTGTACGGCCTACCCTGTCCGCTTCGCCGGGAGACTTAAGCCTTGTACTCCCGAAGCGTATCCTGGACGGCATCATCGAGATGGTGTACGCGCTGGATAAGATCGCGCCGGGCACGGCGAACGACGACACCCTTCTCTATGGCGTGGAGGTGAAGTTCTACAATATGGAAGTGAAGCTGGACGGGCATCTCGAGACGATACACAAAGGGCTGTATGTGATCGGCGACGGCAGCGGGGTGACGCATTCTCTGTCCCATGCCTCTGCGAGCGGAGTCTATGTGGCAAGAGAGATCGCGGAAAACACTTCGGCACATGCCTGACAGTCTCGGCACGGATAAGAGAAGGGCGCGGCTGCGCGGCAGAATAAGTGCGGCTGATTATAGAACAGAGGAGAGTACAATACATGGATTTTCATAAGATACTGACGTCACGCCTGCTGGTTACGGACGGCGCGATGGGAACATACTACAGAGAAAAATACGGCGGGACTTCAAGAGCGCCGGAGCTTGACAACCTGGAAGCCCCTGAGAGGATCAGGGCGATCCACCGCGAATACATCGAGGCGGGGGCGGATATTATAAGAACCAACAGCTTCGCCTCGAATGTGCAGACGCTCTGCCCGGACGGCTCCGTACAGACGAGGGAGGCGCGGCTGAGGGCTGTCTATGAGAATGTATCCGCCGCATGCAGGATCGCGAAGTCTGCGGTGAAGGAGGCAGGATGCGTCCTGGCCGGCGAAGAGGAGGACAGCCGGGGGCAGACCGTGGAAACAGACCGGGAAAAGATCCGCAGAGAGATCTGTATCGCCGGCGATATCGGGCCGCTTCCCGCGCAGAGAGGCGCAGATGAGGGGGAAGAGGCGGCTGTCGAGGAATACAAGACGATGGCAGCGGCGCACCTGGACGCCGGGATCCGGCTGATCTGGTTTGAGACTTTTCCTGATCTCGAGCGGATCCTGCCTGTGGCAGAGTGGATACGTTCCGTCAGCGATGCTTTTATCATGGTCAGCTTTTCTGTCAACGTGTTCGGATATACACAGACGGGAATCGGGATGGGCGAGCTTTTGAAGGCGGTGAAGGAGAGCGCGCTGATCGACGGGATCGGATTCAACTGCGGGATCGGCCCTTCTCATCTCAGCCGGCTTCTGAAGCGGCAGGATATGGGTGATCTGATCGTATCAGCGGTTCCAAACGCCGGATATGCGGACCGGATCGAGAACAGGATGGTCTATCGGGACAACTCTGCATATTTCTGCGAGGCGATGGAAGAGATCGCCGGGCTGGGCGTGAATATCATCGGCGGTTGCTGCGGGACCAGCCCGTCCTACACGAGGAAGCTGGCGGCTGCCGTGGGGCACAGATCTCCTGCGAAGCGGCTCTCGGACCGCCCTGAGGAGCGGGCGGAGTCGGAGATCCGGTATGACCATAATCCGTTTATCCGGAAGCTCTACTCAGGGGAGAAAGTGGTCATCGCCGAGCTGGACCCGCCTTTTGACGGAAACGACAGGAAGATGATGGACGCGGCGGCAGTCCTCAAGCGCGCGGGGGTTGAGGTGATCACATTCTCAGATTCTCCGATGGGGAAGATGCGCGCCTCGTCTGTACTTTCGGCGGTGAAGACGGCAGGCAGGCTCCAGATCGATACCATGCCCCATATTGCATGCCGCGACAGGAATGCCATCGGAATCGGCTCGGAGATACTGGGAGCCTACATGAACGGCATCCGCAATTTCCTTTTCGTGACAGGAGATCCTGTGCCTTCAGGCGACAGGGGGAACATTACCTCAGTGTACGACTATCATTCGGTCACACTGATGAATTATGTGAGACAGATGAACAGGGAGTATTTTGCGGAGGATCCGGTCGCCTACGGAGGCGCTCTGAACTACGGGCGGGCGAACATTGACGCAGAGATCCGGCGGATGAAGAAAAAGTGCGAGGCGGGAGCTTCCTTTTTCCTGACCCAGCCGATCTATTCGGATGAAGATATCGAGAAGATCCGATACATAAAGAGCAGGATT
>CALWQS010000080.1 GCA_944383745.1 uncultured Mediterraneibacter sp.
AACCTGGGATTTGTCTTCCAGGAGTTTAACCTTTTGGATACCTTTAATCTGAGGGATAATATCCTTCTTCCCCTGGTGCTGCAGGGAATGTCCCACAAGGAGATGGCGGAAAAGATCCAGCCGATCGCCAGGGAACTGGGGATCGACGCCCTGCTGGATAAGTATCCCTACGAGGTGTCGGGCGGACAGAAGCAGAGGGCGGCGGTGGCGCGTGCCCTGATCACAGATCCGCGGCTGATCCTGGCGGATGAGCCGACGGGCGCGCTGGATTCCAGGTCTTCGGACGAACTGCTGAAACTGTTTTCAAAGATCAATAAGAAAGGACAGACGATCCTCATGGTGACGCATTCCGTGAAGGCGGCAAGCTGCGCCGGCAGGGTGCTTTTCATCAAGGACGGCGAAGTGTTCCACCAGGTTTACAGGGGCGGTATGACGGATGAGGAACTCTATCAGAAGGTGTCCGCCACTCTGACTATGCTTGCGACAGGCGGTGACAGACGATGAGGGGAGGATTTTATATAAAGCTTGCGGCTGCAGGCATCGGGAAGAACAGAAAGCTGTATTTCCCATATATCCTGACCTGTATCTGCATGGTGATGATGTTCTATATCGTTGTGTTTCTTGCGGGAAGTGAAGAGATCCGGACGCTCCCTGGCGGGGATTCCCTGCAGACTATGCTGGGGCTTGGAATCTTCGTGATCGCGATCTTCGCGCTGATCTTTCTGTACTATACGAACTCCTTCCTGATCCGGAGAAGGCAGAAGGAATTTGGATTATACCATATCCTTGGAATGGGAAAGCGAAGCCTTGTGAAGATCCTGATATGGGAAAATATCCTGACCGCGGCAGTGAGCATCCTGCTGGGACTGATCTGCGGCGTGCTGTTTTCCAGGCTGGCGGAGCTTGCGGCCGCGAGGATCGTATCCGGAGAGATCGGATTCGGATTTACGATCGAACCGAAGGCGGCGGGAATGACGGCAGCGCTCTTCCTGTGTATCTTTTTCCTCATCATGCTGAGGATGCTTGTATACATCTACCGGTCGAAGCCGGTTGAGATGCTGCGCAGCGAGAATGTGGGAGAGAAGCCGCCGAAGGCAAACTGGATACTGGCGGCGGCCGGACTGCTGATCCTGGCAGGAGCCTACTACCTTGCAGTGACAATCGACGATCCGCTGACAGCGCTGCTTCTGTTCTTTGTCGCCGTAGTCATGGTCATCATTGCGACTTACCTTCTGTTTATCGCGGGCACGGTGGCGCTGTGCCGCCTGCTCCAGAAGAACAAGAAGTATTACTATAAGACAAAGCATTTCGTCTCTCTTTCCTCCATGGTGTACCGGATGAAGAGAAACGGGGCGGGGCTTGCATCCATCTGCATTCTCTCGACCATGGTGCTGGTCACAGTCTCATCCACGGTCTGCCTGTTCGCAGGAACGGAGGACAGCCTGAACCGCAGATACCCGAGAAATATCACGGCGCAGATCTACTCCATGGACGAGGAGAGCTATGTGGAGCCTGTCAGGCAGGAGATCGGAAGAGTTCTGGAGGAGAACGGGGAAGAGGCGGAGAACGTCATGGACTACCGCCTGCTCCAGGTAGCTGCCTATCAGGCGGAAGATACAATGTATTTCGACGCGGACGCAGCAGCGGGAAAAGGAGTCAATGTGTTCTCCAACATCCGCAATCTGTATGTCATCCCTCTGGACGACTATAACCGGACGATGGGGACGTCAGAGACACTGGAGGAGGACGAGGTGATCGTCTATGCCACGAAAGGCACGTATGACTATGATGAGATCAGCCTGGAAAACTGCGGCACTTGGAAGGTAAAGGAGAAGGCGTCGGATTTTACAGGGATCGGCTTCGAATCCGCGAATATCGCGGCGAGCTATTATCTGTTCGTGAAGGATGTATCCGTGCTGCAGCGGATCGAGGCGGGAGAGGCTGAGATTTATGGCGACAATATGTCGGAGGCGGAGGTGTACTACGGATTTGACATGGACTGCCCGAAGGAGAAGCAGGTCGAGATCTATGACGAGATCCAGTCTGCGGTAACTGCCATGTCCGGAGCTGACGCCGGCTGGCCGAGTGTTATGATTGAGAGCAGGGCGGCTGAGAGCGCGGGATATTACGGGATGACAGGCGGACTCTTCTTCCTGGGGATTCTGCTGGGCGCCGTCTTCCTGTTCGGCACGGTGCTGATCATGTACTACAAGCAGATATCAGAAGGCTATGAGGATCAGAACAGGTTCGACATCCTGATGAAGGTGGGGATGAGCCGGCGAGAGGTGAAGCAGAGCATCAATTCCCAGGTGCTGACAGTATTCTTCCTTCCGCTTCTTATGGCGGGAATCCATCTGCTCTTTGCATTTCCGCTGATCACGAAGCTTCTGATGTTCCTGATCGCGACGAACGAACGCTTCCTGACGATCGTGACGCTCTGCTGCTATATCGTGTTCGCACTCTTCTATGTGCTGGTGTACGCAGTGACGTCAAGAGCGTACTACAAGCTCGTGAGCGGGAAGAAGGAAAAGGAAAACTGAGCAAATATTTCTGCCCATATTCCGGCGAATGATGTTATACTATATACAAACAGTGCGGGTTCGCAGAGAGGAGTGGCAGATATGATGAATCATACGATCATTACGATCGGAAGACAGTTTGGCAGCGGAGGGCACGAGGTCGGCAACCGCCTGGCGGAGCGGCTTGATATCCCGCTTTACGACCATAATCTGATCCGTATGGCGGCAAAGGAGCTGCGCATCAGCGATGAAGACGCGACAAAAGTGGACGAGACGGTCCTGGGGAGATTTTTGTCGGCATATGCGGCGGGAAGCCTGGAGTACCGTCTGTTCGTGACAAGCGACGAGTCCGGGAAACCGCTCACGGACCGGGTCTATGAACAGCAGTCAGCCATCATTAAGAAGCTGGCGGAGCAGGGACCGGGAATCTTCGTGGGACGGTGTGCGGA
Source organism: uncultured Mediterraneibacter sp. (assembly GCA_944383745.1). GTDB lineage: Bacteria > Bacillota > Clostridia > Lachnospirales > Lachnospiraceae > Mediterraneibacter. The sequence goes on from CALWQS010000080.1 coordinate 2,969, forward strand.
TTATATCCTGGGAGACTATTCTAACTGTATCAATACATTTATCTATGCCTACAAGGAAGACCGCGTGCGCAGGATCATGAAGCTCTACAAGCTCGATGAGAAGAAAGCGGCTGACAAGATCAAGAAGACGGACAGAGAGCGCCGTGTGTATTATGAGTCGAGGACCGGCAGGGAGTGGGGAAGCATCGACGCCAACAGTATGATGTTCAATGTCAGCCTGCTCGGTATCGACGGCGCGGTGGACGCCCTGGAAGCGATCTACAGGAAATGGGAAGAAAGGGATAAGTAGAACTCTTGGAACAAAAAAGGAACCGGTCAGCGGCTCCGTCTGAGAAGGCGGATGCTGACCGGTTCTTTTTCGAATTTGACCAGGGAAAGTCCCTTTTACTGCATGAAGCCCGCCACGAGTTCGTTGACAAGCTTCCCGTCAGCCTTCCCCTTTACCTTCGGCATCAGCTCTTTCATGATGCGCCCTTTATCCTTCGGAAGGGGCTTCTCGATGCCGAGCCCGGAGATTACATCGCTGATCACTGCCTTGATCTCGTCTTCGTCCATCATCTTCGGGGCGTACTCCTCGAGCACGGACAGTCTCTTCTCCGCCTCGTCGAGCAGGTCAGTGCGGTCAGCCGGAGTCATGTCGATGGTCTCCTTGAGCTGCTTGATCTCTTTTAAGATCACCTGGTTTTCTTCCTCCTCTGTCAGGTCCGCCCTCTTGTCGATCGCCTTATTCTTAAGAGAAGAGAGGAGGAAAGAAAGCGCTGCCTTCCTCTCCTTATCTCCGGCTTTCATCGCAGCGACCATTGCGCTTCTTACTTCTTCGATTTTACTCATTGTCAGTTTACCTCCTGTTTTCTATTCTTATTCTTTGAATTTTTATCTGTGTATTCCCGCCTGAAGCTCCTCCGCCCATGTCTGCAGGCTGTAGGTATGTCCGTTGAACAGCTTGAGGATCACGCCGGTGGGGTTGTCCTCGTTGGCAAAAGCATTGGCCTCGTCTGTATCGACATGCATTGCAAGGGAATAGGACGGGCTTACCCTGACGACTACATCGGAAAAAATGAGAGAACGCTCATAGCTTGTCGTTATGACAAAGACAATGTCATTGTCCCTGACATGCGCGCGTATGGCGTCCACCGGAGTCATATGGATATGGCGCTTCGCCACGATGACGCCGCGCTTTAATTCCACCTTCCCCTTCGGCCCGATGAGAAGACAGCCGGGAGTGCCCTCCAGATCGCCGGACTGGCGGATGACGCTTTTGATCCCGAGACGTCGCGCGTCGGTCACAGAGATTTCAACCTGTGTCTCGCTCCGGTACGGTCCTAAGATGACGACCTTCTCGAACCTGCCCTTTGGTCCCACGACAGTGAGGCGCTCTCTGCAGGCATACTGTCCTGGCTGGCTTAATTCCTTGGCGAAGGTCGGTTTGGTGTCCGGACCGAACAGAACGTGAAAATCCTCTTCCGTGATATGGATGTGTCTTGCAGAAGTCTCGATTGGTATTGTTAAACTCATAGTTTTGCCCCGTCCTTTCTTTCTCACTGCTTTTAAAATTTTAGCAGAATAAAGCGCGGTTTTCAATAAGGAAATGGAGACGGCGGGGAGGACCGGGCGGCGCGCCGGCAGGGACGGTCTGCGCCCGGACGCCGCCTGTATCCGCAGGAAGGTTAAAAACCGGTAAAAGAAGCGTTAAGAAAAGATGAAGAAAATGTAAAATCCACATTGACACACCGGACAGGACCATGTTAGTTTAATAATAGCGCGTCCATCACACGCGCGGCAAAAAGAGAAAAGTAAATATAGTTTTTTTACTAAAGGAGAAAAGAGTAATGGGAATAACAGACGTCCTCTCTTTGTTCGGCGGGCTTGCGCTGTTCCTTTACGGAATGCAGATGATGAGCACAGGCCTCGAGGCGGCCGCCGGGAACAAAATGAAATCGATCCTTGAGAAACTGACTTCAAACCGTATTAAAGGCGTCCTGGTGGGAGCTGCCATTACGGCGGTCATCCAGTCCTCATCGGCTACGACCGTTATGGTGGTCGGATTCGTGAACTCAGGTCTTATGACGCTGAAGCAGGCGGTCTGGATCATCATGGGAGCCAACATCGGTACGACGATCACGGGACAGCTGATCGCGCTTGATATCGGAGCGATCGCACCGCTCTTCGCGATCATCGGCGTAGCTGTGATGATGTTCGTGAAGAACGAGAAGGTGCACCATATCAGCAGCATCTTTGCGGGACTCGGTATCCTCTTCATGGGAATGGACATGATGGGGGCAGCGATGGAGCCGCTTCAGGATTCGGAAGCCTTCATCAATCTGATGACGCAGTTCAGCAACCCGATGATCGGAATCCTCGTGGGCGCGGTCTTTACAGCGATCATCCAGTCCTCGTCGGCATCTGTCGGTATCCTTCAGGCCCTCGCAGCTACAGGGCTTGTGCCGCTGTCCAGCGCCGTATACGTATTGTTCGGACAGAATATCGGTACATGCATCACGGCAGTCCTGGCGTCGATCGGTATGAAGGTCAATGCGAAGCGGACGACGATTATCCATCTGATGTTCAATATTATCGGAACGATCCTCTTCACGATTGTATGTATGGTTACGCCGTATGTGGGACTCATCGAGTCCATCACACCGGGCGACCCGGTGGCGCAGATTGCCAATGCCCACACGATCTTTAATATCGTGACGACGCTGATCCTGCTTCCGTTCGGCACGCAGATGGCGGACATCGCGACAAGGATTCTTCCGGACAGCAAGAAGGAGGACGACGAGGAACTGCGTCTGAAGTACATCAGGCCGTTCGAGTCTTCCTATGCGATCGGACACAGCGCTGTGGCGGTTTCCCAGGTACGCGATGAAGTGGAGCGCATGCGGGATATGGTTGGAAAGAATATCAGCGCCGCGTATGACACTCTGATCAGTTATGACGAGTCGCTCCGGAAGAAAATCGGAGAGAGAGAAGAGTACATCGATTACCTGAACAAAGGGATCTCCGAGTATATCGTCTCCCTGATGGCGGGAGAAATGTCGATGGATGATTCCAGGAAGATCAACGGTTATTATTCGATCATCAGCAACCTGGAGCGAATCGGAGACCATGCGGTCAATCTGGCGGAATATGCAGATGACATGAAAAAATGGGATCTGAAGTTCTCGGACAACGTCCTGGAAGAGCTTGACGAGATGAAGAAGCAGTGCCTTGCGTCTCTCGACACAGTCAAAGACGTGAACTCGGAGAATGCGGCGGAAGTGTTAAGGCTGGCGGCCGAGATGGAACAGAAGAACGACAATATGAGAGATAAATATTTTAAAAAGCAGATGCAGCGGCTGAAAAAAGGAAAATGCAAGCCGCAGAGCGGGATTGTGTTCTCTGAGATCCTGACGGATTTCGAGAGAATGGGCGATCATGTCCTGAATATTGCGCAGGAATACAAAGAGATGGGATAGAAAAACCCTGTGAATAAAATCCTCCGTTTTACAGATACTACATTTAATGACAGAAAGAAGTAAAAGATGTAGATATTTGTAAAACGGAGGATTTTTTATATGAAGGCAACAGGGATAGTACGCCGGATCGATGACCTGGGGCGCGTCGTCATTCCGAAAGAAATCAGGAGGACGCTCCGTATCAGGGAAGGAGATCCACTTGAGATATTTACTGACAGGGAGGGAGAGATCATACTGAAAAAGTATTCTCCGATCGGCGAACTCGGCGCACTTGCAAAGCTCTATGCGGAGAGCCTTGCACAGACGCTGGGATGCACCGTGTGCGTTACCGATATGGATCAGGTGGTGGCGGTCTCGGGAAGCGGGCGCAAGGAACTGCAGGATCAGTATATAAGCAAAGAGGCAGAAAAGATCATTCAGGAGAGGAACCAGGTGCTGTCAAGGTCGGACCGGCCGGGGTTCGTCCGGATTACGGCGGAGATGGGAGACTACGCAGACCAGGCGATCTGTCCGATCATCTGCGAGGGCGATGTGATCGGATCGGTGATCCTACTGAATAAGGATGAGAAGAAAAGATTCGGAGAGATGGAGCAGAAGGTAGCGCTGAGCGCCGCCGATTTTCTCGGCAGGCAGATGGAATAGTACGTCATGTCTGATTCTCCAGTCATAAAAGGCAGTCTGCTGTCATAAGATTTATCAGATGGATGAAGACTCGGGAGAAGGCTTTCGAGTCTTGAAATGAAAAAGAGAAATCCGCCGGGGCGCGGAAAAAGAAGGGACAGGTGCAAAGCCCGCACGGGCGGAGCGGATCTTATGATATAGCTGGGAGGATCGGAGAATGGAGAAAAAAGCAGGCGGAACACAGGGGATCGAGAAGAAAGCTCTTCAGATATTGAAGGCGCTGCTGTGCGCGTATGCCGTTACGGGCATTCTGCTGCTGGCATTGACGCTTCTGCTTTATAAGATGAATCTGAGTGAAGAGAATGTGAATGCCGGTATCATACTGATCTATGTGATCTCAACATTTGCGTCAGGCTTTGTGATAGGGAAGCTTGCCGGGACGCGGAAATTCCTGTGGGGGATCCTGACGGGGGCGCTGTATTTCATCCTGCTGCTTGTGATCTCGCTTGGCCTATACCACTCGCTGCAGGCGGATGCGGTGAATCTTGCGACGACGTTCCTGCTGTGCGCAGGAGGCGGGATGCTCGGAGGGATGGTATCGTAGGCTGAACTGTTCAGTCCGCGCCATTCGCAAAGCCGCACATACGTGCTCCTGCGGCTGCGCCGCTTCTTTGCTCATATACGGGCGCTCTGCTGAATCCTGTTCACACCTAACCGCCGTCCGCATGCGCACTCGTCGCGCTGTCGCGCTCCAGTTCCGCACTTCGTGCTAAGACTGCTTATGTGGGCGGCGGTTACGAGTTTCACTCGCACTCATGGATAGGAGACTGCCGCTTACATGCAAGCATGACGCTGCAGTCTCCTATCCATGAGTACAGTGTGAACAGTAACCTTCTGTTGATACAAAAAACTCTTTCAAAACGCCTCCCCATGTGCTATAATATTACGAGCAATAAGCGCAAAGCGTACTAGAGTAGGAGGATAGGACATGAAACACATTAAGACATTGAATACACAGACATTAAACAACACAGTAAAAAGAGGCGGATGCGGCGAGTGCCAGACATCATGCCAGTCAGCTTGCAAGACTTCCTGTACAGTAGGAAATCAGACCTGCGAGCAGAAGAAATAAGAAAGACGAAAAAAGAACAATGAAGGGGGCAGCGGGTAAAACCGCTGCCCTATGCTTGTGTCCCGCACTGCATAGCAGCGGACAACAAGCAGCCAGATGAATGAAACGAAAGAGAGGTATCTGTGTTGTGATACATCAGTACCAGAACAATGGATATAATATCGTCCTCGATGTGAACAGCGGAGCGGTGCACGTCGTGGACCAGGAAGCGTACGACGTGATCGGCGCGCTTGCAGAGCTTAACGGAGAACATACGCCGGAGAGCTTAAAGGCGCCGGAGACAGCCGCATACCTGAAGGAGCGGCTCGGCGGCGTTTATCCGGACGAGGATCTGAAGGATATCCTCGAGGCGGTGACAGAGCTGACAGAGCAGGGGCGTCTGTTTACAAAAGACGTCTATGAGGATTACATCGATGAGGTGAAGAAGAGAAAGACGGTCGTGAAGGCGCTCTGTCTCCACATCGCACACGACTGCAATCTTGCCTGCAGGTACTGTTTCGCAGAAGAAGGAGAGTATCATGGAAGGCGCGCGCTGATGTCCTTTGAGGTAGGGAAGAAGGCGCTGGATTTCCTGATCGCGAACTCGGGAAACAGGAGAAACCTGGAAGTGGATTTCTTCGGCGGCGAGCCGCTTATGAACTGGCAGGTGGTAAAGGACCTGGTGGCATACGGAAGGGAGCAGGAGAAGCTTCATGACAAGCACTTCCGCTTCACCCTCACGACGAACGGCGTGCTCCTCAACGACGAGGTGCAGGAGTTCGTCAACCGGGAGATGGACAATGTGGTCCTGAGCCTGGATGGAAGAAAAGAGGTCAACGACAGGATGCGTCCCTTCCGGAACGGAAAGGGCAGCTACGACCTGATCGTGCCGAAGTTCCAGAAGCTCGCTGAGAGCCGGAACCAGCAGAAGTATTACATACGGGGGACATTTACCAGAGAGAATCTGGACTTCTCCGAGGATGTGAAGCATTTTGCAGATCTGGGATTCGAGCAGATCTCGATCGAACCGGTGGTGGGAGAAGACACGGACCCGTACGCGATCCGGAAGGAAGACCTGCCGGTTATCTTTGAAGAATATGACAAGCTTGCAAAATATATGGTCGAGAGGGAAAAGAGCGGGAGAGGCTTTACATTCTTCCACTTTATGATCGACCTGGAAGGAGGTCCCTGCGTGTCAAAGCGCCTGTCGGGCTGCGGCTCCGGCACGGAATATCTCGCGGTGACGCCGTGGGGAGATCTGTATCCCTGCCATCAGTTTGTCGGACAGGAAGAGTTCCTGATGGGAAATGTGGATGAGGGGATCACAAAACCGGAGATTGCGGAAGAGTTCCGCGGGTGCAGCGTGTACTCGAAGGAGAGCTGTAAGACCTGCTTCGCCAGGTTCTACTGCAGCGGCGGCTGCATGGCGAACTCTTATAAGTTCCACCACACCATCAACGACACCTATGAGGTGAGCTGCGAGATGGAGAGAAAGAGAGTGGAATGTGCGATCATGATAAAGGCTGCTTTGGCAGACGAATAAGAAAGGAATGTGAATCATGAAAAAGAGCAGAGGCATCATCAGCCTGATCCTCGTTGCAGCAGTCATGATTTTCCTCGGGTTCACCTGTATCTTCGGGCTGAACTCCTGGGGCATGGGCGCTGCAAAGAACATCAATCTCGGACTTGACCTGGAAGGCGGCGTGAGCATCACCTACAGGGCGGTCGGAGAGACTCCGTCCCAGGAAGATATGGACGATACGGTCTATAAGCTTCAGAGACGAGTGGAAGAGTACAGTACAGAAGCACAGGCTTATCAGCAGGGCGACGACCGGATCAGCATCGAGATCCCAGGCGTGCAGGACGCGAATGCGATCCTGGAAGAGCTGGGACAGCCGGGAAGCCTGTATTTCATCCGTCAGAATGACAGCAGCGGCAATCCGAACTATTCCATCAATGCAGACGGAACGGCGTA
>CALWQS010000081.1 GCA_944383745.1 uncultured Mediterraneibacter sp.
ATGTCGTCGTATGTGATGTCCTCATGGATCGGTTTTGTGATCGTACCGCCTTCGATCAGCCCCTCGATTTCCTGCCGTACCGAGAGATCCGCATGTTCGATCAGATTTTTCACGATACTGTTGGAGCTTGTATTGGACCAGTAGGGCTTTGCAAATGCATTCTTATTCTTATAGCACGAATCCACATAATTGATCACACTCCATGGATTATAGACTTCCGATTCTCCGAACCTGTAACCGTCATACCACTTCTTTACTGTCTCCAGATTTTCCTCAAGTCCGTAATCCTGTAGCATCTGTTCCACCTCTTCCGGTGTAAAACCGAAATGCTCTGCATAAGTTTTTGATGTTATGGACATTATTTTCAAATTGTTTAGCCCGGTAAAAATTGACTCCTTGCTGATCCGCAGGCATCCGGTCACAACTGCAAACTCCAGATTATCATTGGTCTTCAATGCAGACTCGAACAGCGACCGGATCAGGGCCACCATCCTGTCATAAAATCCGCTAAAATACGCGTTTTCAAGAGGCACATCATACTCATCAATCAGAATGACAGAACGCTGTCCCGTGCAGGCATACAGACATTCCGACAAAAATTTTAACGAGTCCGCATAATCGCTCTCCGTACCTTTCAGATCGCGGATCCTTTCATAACGCTGTACTTCAGCTTCTCCCATTTTCCCGCTGTTCTTTACCTGTTCCCAGTGTCTTCGGTATTCTTCTCTCACCGCCTTTTTCAACATATCGTAAGCAAGATCATACGAATACTGCTTCATGGATTTCAGAGAGATACTGATCACAGGATATTTTCCCATATGGGAGAGATATTTGTCTCCTGCATCCATGATCTTCAGGCCCTGAAACAGGCTGCTGTTATCTTTTTCCCCTTTTTCAAAAAAATATCGGAGAATGCTCATATTCAGTGTTTTGCCGAATCTCCTGGGCCGGGTAAAGAGATTGACCTTCCCCTTCATGTCCAGCAGTTCTTTTATAAACAGAGTCTTATCTACAAAATAATAGCCATGCTCCCGCAGATCCTCAAAATTTTCCACGCCGATCGGCAGAGGTATCCATTCCATACAAAACGCCTCCCTTCCAGATGTAGTTACATTTTACTACGTCCGAAAAGGAGGCGCAAGGTTCAGTATATTACGGATTTCACGATGCCTCTGTCAACAAAAGGCAGCAGGTCACCTATCCGGCAGGCTGTCCCGCACGCACAGTGCTCCGTACCCCAGCTGAGCGTTCGGCCACTCGCTGTACCCCGGCAGTTCCCTCGCCCCGCGCCTTAAGTATGCCTTCACTTTCTCGCCATATAAATACGGATCATTGCCCCGCACAATCCCCCACTCCATCAGGAGCGCCGCGCTCCCGGTCACAAACGGCGCGGCGAACGAAGTTCCTGAAAAAGCCCGGTAACCGCCGCCCGGGGCAGGCGCATTCACCAGCACGCCGGGAGCTGCCAGGTCAGGTTTCGGCACATTGCCGCCCTCGTAAACCGCAGCCGGTCCCCTGCCGGAAAAGTCCGCATAGGAAAATGTTCTTGCATCATACGCCGCAACAGTCACCGCCTGCGATGCAGTGGACGGGATCGTAAGGGTAGACATGCTGTTCGGAGTCAGGAAAGCCGTTCCCACATTCAGCGCCGCCTGTGCCGGAAGCCACATCTGATAAGCGCCGTCCACAATCCGTTTAGGCGTCAGGATGATCTGCCATACGCCGCTGTCCACATAGGACTGTACCGGCAGAAAGGAAATATAGATTTCCTGCCTGACACTGTAAGGCTTCGGCTCTCCGTAATAGATCAGAAGCTCCGTATTGCCCAGCAGAAACCGCTGGGGACCGAGGATCTCCCGGAATGGTCCCACGCGCTCGCCGGAGGGATTTACCACAGAAATGTCCATCTCATCCACATAGGACTTCCAGATCTGTACATTCAGTGTCGGCTCGCGTTCCTGGACGGCCAGCTCCTGGACAGCCTCTTCCTCGTCCGATACGCGGCCCGCCGCATGACCTGCCGCCGTGCCCTCGTTGCCGCTCCCGATGCAGATCACATTCTTCCATGTGTCAGAGATATCATTGAGAAAGCGCTCCACCAGGGAGGTGCCGTCATGGGAGCCATAAGTATTGCCGAAGCTGATATTGACCGCGACCGGCTTCTTAAGTTCGAGTGCTTTGCGGATCACATAGTCCACGCCTGTCATGAGCTCCGTCGTCCTGGGGAAACCGCCCGGCTGCGGACTTTTCATCTTCACAATGATCAGCTCCGCCTCTGGCGCCGCCCCGCGGTATCTGTGCCCTTCGCTTCCCCGTCCGTTTCCCGCCGCGATCCCTGCCACGGCAGTTCCATGCCCGCTCGTATCGCGGCTTATAATCCTGTCCGGGGCCGCCCCCGTTTCTCCTGCTTCTCCGATCGGCGTGCCGTCCGAAGTACCGTCCTGAATACTGTCCGGATCCGCAAAGCTGCCGGAATTGTTTCTTTCCAGCGCCGCATTGATGTCTTCTCTTGTAAACTCGCTGCCCGCGGCATATCCGTCCGGAGGATTACCTGATATTGACTGATCCCACAAGTATGCGATCCTTGTGGTGCCGTCCTCATTTCTGAAATCCGGATTCTCGTAATCGATCCCGCTGTCCACAATGCCGACCAGCACCCCCTGACCGGTCAGGCCATAAGGAGCATCCTGCACCGCATCGATACAGGACACCTGCCGCCCCACGTCCGCCTGGAAATACAGGCTCTTCGGCTTCTCGACAAACTCTACCTCCGGAAGCGATGCCAGCGCTTCAATCCGGTCTTCCCGGATGTGCACCACTGCATAGTTGTTCAGAAGCTCCGTTACAGATTCACTGATCTCCCGCGCCGCATCCAGGCTGCCGGAATATTTGATGATCAGATCCCACGCCCGTTCACCGGCGTCATATCCCACGTCCAGCTCAGACGAGCGGGCGCGCTCCTCCGGTGTTGATTCAAGGGCAAGGTTAAGGATGTTTTCGATCTTCTGGCTCATACCGGATCCTTTCTTTGCGCATTACATTCTCTATTATATGAAAGTGTATTTCTTTTTTTCACGATTGCAGGTAAAGAAATTTTAAAGATTGATACAATGTTCTGTAAGCAGCAGTGCACAATCTTTATGCCAGATTTTGCTTCCATATAATTCTGTATTCGCAGGCATATCTCTGGAAATTCTCTTCCTGCCATTTTTATCAGTACGGCAAACATCTGATCGCCCTCAAATCTGACGGCATCCCACACCTTCGGCGCAATTTGCCATGCATCAAGCAGCCGCGGGCTTTTCCCTTTCAAAAGTCTCCCCGGACTGATTTCTGCCATTGTAAAATTTTGTCAGCAATTCTTACCTTATATTTTTTCATTTTACTTAATCCTCTTGTCATATACTGTATTTATATTTTCTTCAGTTTTTCTAAAAGAAACACCTCTTTTTTCGGCAGTTTGGCTTCACTTCAATTGTTTTAGTAAGTTTCCAATATCCCCATCGATACAGATAGACCGATCCATGATCTCCTTTGGCGCATATGCCTCCCCATAATTAACGCAGGCGTACACAGCCTTCGGGTTCTGATATGTCATCCTCCAGAAGGGATACTTGATGATGGCGGGGGTGTTTGCGCCTACTCCAAGTTCCAGATACAGGATATGCGTCCCTGCATGGCTCTGCACAAACTTCTCATAGCGCCCGGCCGCTTCGTGCCATCCATCGTCCTCTACAAAAGTCCCGTCACAGCGGAGATTCATGGTCATCGGAGCGCCGCAGACGGGACAGCGGGGGATCAACTCTGACGGGATCCTCATATCTCTTTGCCCTGAAAGCATCTGCCGGACCGCTGCCTCATTGTCATACGTTTTCTGATGACAGGGGCGGGAACACTGCCATAAGCCGTAATCTCCCTGGGTATAGAACAGCCGATTCTTGTCAAATCCGGACTTCTGGAACTGATGGTCCACATTGGTGGTCAGCACAAAATAATCCTTATCCTTCACCAGATCCAGCAATCTTCCATATACATTTATCGGAGCCGGCTGATACCGGTTCAGGTCGATATTCCTGCTCCAGAATGCCCAGTATTCCTCCAAGGTGTCATAAGGATAAAAACCCCCGGAATACATATCGTGAAATCCATATTTTCCCTGGAAATCAGAAAAATGATCTGCAAACCTTTTCCCCGAATAAGTAAAACCAGCTGATGTGGACAGCCCTGCGCCGGCTCCAATAAGAACAGCGTCCGCCGTATCCAGTTCCCGCTCAAGCCGAACCAGGCTATCGTAATAGCTGTCGATAGATTTTGTAGTCATTGTCCTTGAAAACATTGAAGATCACCTCCATCTGATCCGGATTTTCTTTCTGCCATTCCTCAACGGTCATTATGGCGATTTCCGCTGCCAGCCTGTTCGGAAAATGAAATTCGCCGGTGGAAATACAGCAGAAAGCCACGCTGCGCAGCCCGTAAGCTGCCGCCAGGTTCAGACAGGAGCGGTAGCAGTCCGCCAGCTGTTTCCGGTCTGTCTCCGTAACACCTCCATAAATAATGGGGCCTACTGTGTGCAGCACATAACGGCAGGGAAGATTGTAGGCTTTTGTGATCTTTGCCCTTCCCGTCGGCTCCGCTTTCTGCCCTGCCATAATGGACGCACATTCCTGCCGAAGCTGTACCCCCGCATAGGTGTGGATGGCATTGTCAATACAGCCGTGACAGGGGACAAAGCAGCCCAGCATCTGACTGTTTGCCGCATTGACGATCCCGTCCGCTGCAAGTGTGGTGATGTCTCCCTGCCAGAGGTAAATCCCCGGCCGGACAGGGCTTAAATCCCCGATCCTGGTAACTCCTCTTTCCGCCAGCCGCTCCTGCAGGTAAGCATCCTGAGCCGTCAGAAATTCATTGTCGGCGGGAACGGGAGGACGCACATTCATCAGGCTCCGCAGAAGCTGCCGCTTCTCTGTCAGATTGACCGGTATTGCTATATCCTTATATTCTTTTCTTTCATTCAGCAGCCAGCGGATCAGAAAATCCGCCCGCTGCTCCTGTGTAACAGGTCTCTCCATGAATCATTCTCACTCTCTTACCACACTGATACGCTTCTGAATATTGTTCCCATTTACAGTCTCATCCACCATTGCAAAGGCGTAATCCGCATAGCTGATGATGCTTTCCCCTCTGGAATTAAGGGTCAGCTCCTCGCCCCCAAGGATGTATTTCCCGGTGCGTTCACCCTCTGCCTGGAAATCTCCTGCCGGGCTGATGTATGTCCATTTTACATCTTTGCGCTCACGAAGTTCAGAAAGCGCCTTTGCCATCGCACTGGCAAGCGGCTTGAAACTGTCCGGAAAGTCCGGACCGTCAGCAACGCATACCGTATGCTCCGGATTTACATACAGGCTTCCCGCACCGCCTACGATAAGCAGACGGGTTTCCGTGCCGGAGAGAATATCACACAGGTGCTTCAGAGACGTACTGTGAAGAGGAAGCGTCTCCTCCGTCCATGCGCCGAAAGCATCAATCACTGCATCAAAGCCCTTTAAATCATCAGCGGTCAGGTCGAACAGGTCTTTTTTCAGGGCTTTCTGTGCTGCTGTGGCATTTTCCCCGCGGACAACTGCAGTGACGTCCAGACCTCTGCTTACTGCTTCTTTTACGATGAGTTTACCGGCTTTTCCATTTGCACAAATTACTGCGATCTTCATTTTAAATTCCTCCTAAAAAATTGAATCATATCTTGCTTTACATGGAGCCTTGGTCCGGCCGCTTTCCTCAGCTCTTGATTATATTATAAAAAGGAAAGTTTCTATCGTAAAGTAAGCACTTTTTTGTGCCGTAGTTACCTATAGGAAACAAATGCGATTTTTCGGCGTTAAATATTGAACTCCTTTCCATATTGTTATATGATTCTTATAGTTTATCAATACTATATCAGACCAAAGGAGACAATTTTATGGAAGATCAAACTGCAAAAAAAGAACTCCCTGCATGTCCGGTTGAGACAACCCTTATGCTGATCGGAAATAAATGGAAGGTATTAATACTTCGGGATCTGCTCCCAGGAACAAAACGCTTCGGTGAACTGAAGAAATCAATCGGAAATGTTTCGCAGAAAGTTCTGACTGCACAGCTTCGTGATATGGAAAGCAATGGTCTTATAAACCGCAAGGTCTATCCGGAAGTTCCTCCCCGGGTAGAATATTCTCTGACAGAACTTGGCCAGAGCCTGAAACCAATTCTTGATGCAATGTGGAATTGGGGCGAAGAATTCAAAGCACAAAACACATAAACTGTTGCTGTGACAAAATAGCTTTATGGTGCGGGAGTCTCAATCATAATCCCCTGTTCCGGCACTTTATATGGAATTTCCATTTGATCCGGTTTGGTTCTGACCTCTGCCTGATTTGCCGCAACAGTTCCGCCCCACAAAAAATTGTCCGGGAACTTTGTCTGCTTTTTCTTCGCCCCTTAAATATAAACGCCCCTATTCCCCTCTGTAACACGCAAATTCATACGGGATAAAATATCCCTGCTCATGCCTGCACGCCGGACAGTACTTCGGCGCCTGATTTCCCTCGTGAATATATCCGCAGTTCGTACACATCCACTTCTTCACCTCACCGCCGCCATAGTAGGTGTCGTCCTCAAGCAGCTTCGCCAGCCTGCCGAACCTCTCTTCATGCACATGCTCCACCTCTGCGATCTGATAGAACGCGGACGCCGCCTCATGGAAGCCTTCCTCCGTGGCAGTATCCCCGAACGCCTGATAAACGTCCTCGTATTCTTCGTGCTCATTATGCTCCGCCGCGCGCAGAAGACCGGCAAGGCTGTCCTGCTGGTCCACCGGATAGCTCCCGTCGATATGAATCGTCTCGCCAGAGAACTCCTTCAGCAGATCATAGTATCGCTCCGCATGCGCTCTCTCCTGCTCCGCCGTATAACGGAACATGTCGGCGATAGTATACATCCCTTCCTTCTCCGCACGCTCCGCCGCGATGGTATAGCGGCTGCGCGCCTGGCTCTCTCCTGCAAAAGCCCGCATCAGATTTTCTTTCGTCTTACTCTCTGAAAAATTAACAGCCATGATACATACTCCTTCTGACAGATGTTCTTTCTACATCAGGTAATATGCACCATGGCTGTGAAAAATATGCACGCTTTCCAGACCCTTCCCGGAAATACTTAGTTGAATCCGATCAGCCGCCTCGCCACACTGTACGCCAGAGAAGACACCTTCCTCCCCGGGCGTCCCGGCAGGTTCATCGTCTGTCCGAGGATGCCGTACCGGATCTTAAGAAAGGTCTTATAGTCCTTCTTCTTCAGATAGTCCCACAGTTCCTTCTTCTTCTCGAGATTCTCCTTTTTCTTTGAGCGGATACAGAGGATCGACGAGACTGTCATCATAATCGCGAGATAATTTATCATATATTTGCGGAGCTTCTTGCTGGTGATCAGCTTCAGCTCGTACATGGAGATCATAGACTTCGTCACAAAAAGCTGCTGGTCGATCCTGCTGATCATCACCTTCTCATTGACAGACTGATCCTCACGTCCGATAAAATATCTGTAGAAATCCACATTCAGGTAATACAGAGTCCGGACATGCGGCAGCGGATAATATACATAGATATTGTCGACATAAAACGTATGCTTCGGCAGCTTGAGCTGGCAGAGCCGGAGCATATCTGTCCGGTAGATCACAGAATGCATCAGGATATATTGATCCAGTCGGAAGCGCCCGATGTCGTCCCACCGGAAGATCTGATTCTCCGGAAGTACATTATCATAGCGTATCACCTTCTTGTTCGTCATTCCCACCTTCTCATATACATAGTTGGAAATGATCATGTCAACCGGCGAATCCGCGTCCACGAAGCCTTTCACCGCGTCCAGGATCTTGTTGAGCGCATCTCTGTCAACCCAGTCGTCACTGTCCACGACCTTAAAATATTTCCCGGTGGCGTGCTGCAGTCCGCAGTTGACCGCGTCCCCGTGCCCTCCGTTTTCCTTCTTGACCGCTTTTACGATCGTCGGATACTTCTCCTGGTATTTCTCCGCAATCTCCTGAGTCCCGTCCCTGGATCCATCGTTTACGACAATGATCTCAACGTCCTCTCCGCCGGCCAGAATCGAGTTGATCGCCTTTTCCATATAAGCCTCAGAGTTGTAGCATGGTATAGCAAATGAAATATATTTCATGCATCTTTCCTCCCTGCATAATTTCGTGTGCGGTCCGGCAGAATGATCAGATGGAGCAGGGCCGGATCACCTCCACGCGGGTTTATTATAACATTTCTCCGTGTATATTGTAAAATTTATTTTTTTACTATATAGTATGTAATGTATTGCCGGTTACTGTAAACGGCAGCTGAACTGTTGTTCTGAAACAGATATGATAGAAACCAGCTATCCAAGGAGGTAACAAATGAAGAGAAATGTAATCGTCGGCCAGTCCGGAGGTCCCACAGCCGTTATCAACGCCAGCCTGTACGGCGTCGTGAGCGAGGCTCTGAAGCACACCGACGCAATCGAAAATGTCTATGGGATGGTCAACGGAATCGAGGGCTTCTTAAACGGTCAGATAATGGATATGAAGCCGCTGGAAGGCTCCGGCGAACTGGAACTGATCCGCACGACGCCGGGCTCTTATCTCGGTTCCTGCCGATACAAGCTCCCCGAGGATCTCGACGACGCCGTCTATCCCGAACTGTTCCGCAGATTCTCTGAATACGGGATCGGATATTTCTTCTATATCGGGGGAAATGATTCGATGGATACCGTCAGCAAGCTTTCACGGTATGCAGAGAAGACCGGAAGCGAGGTCCGTTTCATCGGTGTTCCGAAGACGATCGACAACGACCTCGTCCTCACAGACCACACGCCCGGATTCGGGAGCGCGGCAAAATATGTCGCTTCGACCGTGAGAGAGATCGCCGTCGACGCATCCGTGTATGACAATAAAAAATCCGTGACAATCGTGGAAATCATGGGGCGGCACGCCGGATGGCTGACTGCTGCCAGCGTACTTGCCAGAAAATTCGAGGGAGACAACCCCGTGCTCATCTATCTGCCGGAGACCGCGTTCGACCCGGACGCTTTTATCGAAGATGTGCGCAGGGCGTTCGAGTCCGTCAACAATCTTGTCGTCTGCATCTCTGAAGGCATCAATGACGGGAAAGGCACTTTCATCTGCGAGCTTGCCAGCAGCGTAGGCGTGGACACATTCGGGCACAAGATGCTCACCGGCTCCGGAAAATATCTTGAGAACCTGGTAAAAGACAAGCTGGGCGTAAAGGTCCGTTCCATCGAGCTCAACGTATCCCAGCGCTGCTCTTCAGCCATGCTCTCCGCCACGGACCAGGAAGAGGCGGCGGCTTCCGGCGCCTGCGGCGTCAACGCAGCGCTGGCCGGGGAGACCGGTAAAATGATCGCCTTCCGAAGAGTCCCCGGAGAAACATACCGTCTCGAATATGTGACCGAAGACGTGAACCTTATCTGCAACCAGGAGAAAGCCGTTCCTTCCGAGTGGATCACCCGCGGAGGATCTGATATCGGACAGGAGTTCATCGACTACGCACTGCCCCTTATCCAGGGCAGCGTCGAGATTCCCTCCGAGAACGGCCTTCCAAAATTTGCATATCGTAAATAATTTTCCTTATGAGCGGAGATGCCGCACAGAAGACAATGCTAAGGCCGCAGGGACGGCATGCTGCTGTCCGTGCCATTCGGCACAGACAGCGGCTCGCCTTCTCTGCGGTCGTTCTATTGACCTCTCCCCGTCTGTTTCCGTACTCTTAGTCTTCATTCACTTGTACGAAACAGCCTTGCAGACATCTTTCTTTCCGGCGCGGTATTCTGATACCGATAAATACTCAGCAGAAGCCCCAGCATCATATACGTCATCACCATACCTGTCCCGCCTGCAGCGATCCATTTTTCCTGCAGCAGATACTGTGCCAGATATCCCACGATGCTCAGCACCGCGATCAGCGCAATCATCCCCCACGCCATCTTCGGCCGATGGATCCTGTCCAGTTCATTTCCTGTCTCCACCGGATCTCCCATCTCCCGTACTGCCGCTTCC
>CALWQS010000082.1 GCA_944383745.1 uncultured Mediterraneibacter sp.
CATGTCTCATAGGCTCTGACCAGGATCTCCTCCTCGCGCTCTTCCCTTGAAAGATCAAGGCTGATCCCCAGGCGCTCGCACAGTTCTTCCCAGTTGCGGATATGTCCTCTGAACTCCTGAACTTTTATCATATGTTTATCCTCTCCTGTAAAAAATTTATCGAAATCTGTCACCGATATACCAGTATTATAAACGAAAGCAGCCAGGATAACAACCTCCTCGTTCTTCGGCGCCCGCACTCCGGCTTCTTCAGCAATATATACACCGCCGGAAAACGCACTGGGAGCCGCCCTCCGCGGGCGGCTCCCTCTTTTTCCCTGTAATTTTATTCCCTGCAATTTTATTCTCTGCAATCTTACTCCCGTTCTTCACTCCACTCAAGAATCGTTCCTGTATTTGCATCGATCTCGAAATCATATTCCACCATCTGGTAAATAATCTCGCCTTCGTACTTGTAGCGGCCGTCATCGTAATCCAGCTCGATCCGGATATCCCGGTCCGTCGCCCCTTCTACCCTCGCCAGCGCGATGCCGATCGCCTCATCGACACTGACTGCAACGCCGGCGTCCGCCGCGCTGCCGTTCTGCCGGGGATTTGACGTCCCGCTGTTCTCCTGGCCGCCGTTCTGTGCCTGAGCTGTATCTGCTCCCGCAGAAGCTCCCTGGTCCGCGCTTCCATCCTGCGCCGCCGTTCCTCCCTGGGAACCGGTTTCCTCAGAGGACGGCCTGTAATTCTCATTCATATCTATCTCGGAGCTTATGATACTTCCGTCGGCTGCCAGGACCTCATAATCATATTCCTTTTCCGCGACGTCGAAACGGATCTCATATACTTTTCTGCCGTCGTCCCTGTCTTCGGAGACCTTCAGCCTCGTCGTCTCGGACTCGCTGACTCCCGCGTCATTCAGCGCCGCCTCCAGCGCCGCGTCGCGCCCGATATCCTTTCCGCTTCCGCACCCTGTAAGAGCGCCCAACACTGCTGCCGATACTGCTGCCGCCGCGATATATTTCTTCATCCTGTTTTTCTTCATCATATTTTTCTCTCCCTTCATTTCTCTGCGGTGTATTGTTTGTTTCGTTGACTATACTATATACTGCGAAGATTAAAGGAAGATTAAAACCAGAAACTTTTTTTAATTTTTTTCTTCCGGCTCTCCGGCAGGCATATGGAAAGTAAATGTACTTCCTTCACCGAGCCTGCTCTCCGCCTCCACGGAGCCGCCGTGGGCTTCCGCGATCCACTTCACCATCGAGAGCCCGAGCCCGGAATGTCCCCCCGGCTGCCGCGAGGCGTCCGCACGGTAAAACCGCTCCCATATATGCGGCAGATCTTCCTCCGAGATCCCGATTCCATTGTCGCGCACGGTTCCCTTGATCTCTCCGTCTGCACAGGAGAGGGAGACTGTCACCTTTCCGTTCGGCCTGCTGTAGGAAACTGCATTGGAGATCAGGTTGACAAGCAGCCGGATAAACAGTGTCTCATCCACACAGGCGGTGATATCGCTGCCCGCGTCGCAGCTGATCCGCACGCCTCTGCCCTCCGCGTCTGCCAGGAGCTGCTGCTCTTCCGCCGTCATCAATGTAAGCTCGCTCACATTGACCGTCTCCTTCTGGAGCGGCTGGCGTCCCTGGTCTGCGCGGGACAGGAAAAGGAGCTGAGAGATCATTCCCGCCATATCCTTCGCCTTCCGCTCGATCAGAAGAAGCTGCTCTCTCTGCCGCGCGGTCAGCCCCTCATCCTCCAGGCATTCTGAGCACTGTGCCAGGATCACGCTGATCGGAGTGCGGAGCTCGTGTGACACGTCCGAGGTAAACTGCTTTTCTCTTTGAAACACTTCCTCCAGTTCTTCCAGCATATCGTCAAATGTACTGGCAAGTCCGTAGATCTCATCCCGGTTCCTTCTTTCTCTCCCCTCCGGAGCCTTCAGCCCGATCCTCCGCGACAGATCCGCATCCGCACGGATCTTCTGTACAGTGCGCGTGATCTGCTTCACCGGAAGGAGCGTCCTCCTGGTAAACCTGTATCCGATCACCGCGGTCACCAGCGCCATCAGGGGAAACAGGATCACCGCAAAGCGGATCGTGACGCCAAAGCTTGCCTCCGCGTCTGTCACCGATGTAATTCCCCTGAGATAAACCGTATAATCTTCCGCCAGGCGGAAGGACATGTCATATACATACCAGTCCGTATTCCCCTCTGCGATCCGTCTCGTCCGGCCGTCCGCGATCTCCGGCTGCACATCAAAGCCATAGGGAACCCTGCCGTACAGGAAATACATGTCCTCAGTATACAAAGACAGGTATACGTCCTGGGTCACGGAATAGAAATCCGAGTCCACCCGCAGCCCGCCGTCCTCCAGGGTGACGTCGTCTGCGCTGTCCTGCACCCGGCGCTCCAGCCTGGACTGTGCACCGGCGAGGATCTCCCGATTGCTCAGGGAAAGCAGGATAGCAAGCACCGCACACGTTGCAAGCACCATAAAAAAAGTATACAAAAGCGTCAGCTTGATCTTTAACGACAGTCTCTTCATTCTTTCTCCTTTAAAACATACCCGGCGCCGCGCACGGTGTGGATCAGCTTCGGCTCGTGCCCGTCGTCGATCTTTTTGCGGAGGTAGCGGATATACACGTCGATCACATTCGAGCTCCCCATATAGTCGTAGTTCCAGAGATGCTGCTCCAGCCTCTCTCTCGAGAGCACGGTGCCGGCATTCTGGACCATATACCGCAGCAGGGCAAACTCTTTGCCGGAGAGCTTGATCTCGATGCCTCCTCTGAGCACCTGGTGCGTGTCCATATGCACCTCCAGATCCCCGACCCTGTAGCATGTCTTCGGCGTCTCCGCAGGCTTTCTCAGAAGCACTCTGATCCGGGCGGAAAGCTCCTCGAACGCAAATGGCTTCACAAGATAATCGTTTGCCCCGGCATCCAGCCCGTTCACTCTGTCTTCGATGCTGTCCTTTGCCGTCAGGAGCAGCACCGGCGTACTGATATTCTTCCTGCGCATCTGCCTGAGCACGGTCAGCCCGTCCATGACCGGCATCATGATATCCAGAACCGCCGCGTCATACTCCGCGCTCTCCAGATATTCCAGAGCCTCCTGTCCGTTAAAGCAGGAGTCCACACTGTAGTGCTCTGTCTCAAGTCTTGACACCAGCATCCGGTTCAGGTCCTTTTCATCTTCCGCGATCAAAATCCTCATCCAAATCATCTCCTCATATCCCTTAGTATAAAACACCCCGCCGGAGCTGACAAGGCGGATCCTGTCCGCTTAAGAAAACTGCTGCAAAAAAGATGCGGCTCCTCATCGGAGCCGCATCTTTTTTGTTACACGCTCATCTGTCTAGCGTTTCTTATTTCTGATCACGATCACTGCGACTACTGCTGCTGCGCAGATCACAAGCACGATCACGATCGGTATAACGTTCGCAGTGTCGCCGGTCTTAACTGCTCCGGCTGTATCTGCTTTCTTATTGTCGGATGATGTTCCGCTGGTGCTGCCGTCTTTTCCGCTGTCTTTACTGTCATTTCCAGTATCTGTTCCCTGCGTACTGCTGTCGGCCGGCGTCAGCTGCGCCAGCGCGCTCTTAAGCGCTGCTGCACTCGAATTGACTTCTTCGCGGGTCGCATCCTCATTTTCGAAGGCTTCCTTCGCCGCGGTAAGAGCCGCACGCACCACTGCGAAGCTCTCTGCATCGTAGTCCGCCTCGTTCAGGCCTTCCGCCTGCGCGATCAAATCTTCAAGAAGCCCCTTATCCGGCTTGAGCATCATGTTCGCCATTGCATCCAGCAGGTTCTTCCATGCGCCGCTTACCTCTTCCTCATCTGCAAATTCATCGTCATAGACTTCTTTTGCTGCGGTCAGGGCTGATGTAAACGCTTCTTTTCCGCCGTCAAGATATGCGTCCAGATTGCCGTTCATCTCCTCGGCAAGCGCGATCACCTTCTCAAGATCACTCTTATCTGCTCCCTTGAACTCCATGTACTGCATTGCCTTGATCAGATTCTGCCAAGCCGTATCCACTTCGTTCTGTGTCACTGTCTTGTCGCCGGACTGCACTCTTGCGAGGACATCCTCTGCGGTCTGGAGCGCTTTCTCAAAGTTCTCCTTCACCACTTCCATGACGCCGTCTGTATTTACATCCTGCGCAAGCTCGATCGCATATTCAAGGACTGCCGTGGAAATCTCTTCATCCGGCTCCTCGCCGCCTGCGTATTCAAGTCCTGCCACTGCACTCTGGAATGCTGTTCTCGCGTCAATAAACTCCTGCGGATTCACACGTTCTGCGCCAGCCGTCTCAGCCTCTTTGTCCGCTGCGACAAGTGCGTCGATCGCGTTCTTCGCGTCTGTCAATGCCTGGAAGCTTGAAGCTGTATAGTCTTCTGCGTTGTATAATGCATATGTCGCTGCTTCCAATTCAGCCAGCTCACGGTTTCTCGATGAATATGCAAGAGCCGCCTGTGCATTTTCAACATTCGCTTTCAGCGTATCCGCTTCAGCCTGGGACAGGTTGTCTGCATTCTCCAGTGCTGCCGCCAGCTTATTCAGCGCGGATTCATAAGCACTGTAGGTTACACTTGTATAGATCGTCTTCTCGTTGCTTACTTTGCTGTCAACCAGAGCCTGAAGCTCCTCTGCGTTTGACGCTTTCAGCACAGCATTGTTGTATGCCGTCTGCAGGGAGCCGAGCGCTGAATCAACGATCGTCTGGCTTGCGTTCGCATTGCCGTAAACATCGTTTGCCACATCCCATGCCGTCTGATAAGCATTCTTGCTGTCTGTTGTCCATGTATCCTCTGCCGCCTGTTCCAGGGCTGCTCCCAGAGCGCTCTTGTCGACTGCTGCCCCGCGTTCTGCGGATACAGTAATCTCAGCAATCTCCGGAATCGTATCTGCCCATGTGACAGTGATGCTCTCCAGCGTCTTTCCTTCCGGAAGAATAAATTCATTGACTGCCTGGTTCAGTTTTCCGAGGCTTTCCTCTCCATCCTCACCGATATATTTCGCAGTCACTTCCGCATTCGATACTTCGCCGAGCTGGATCAGCCTGATGGACGCCGCGCCTTCCGGCTCAGAGAGACGGTAAGTGAATGAGCTGTCTGCTGCAGACGATTTGTAAGTTGTACTGTAATTTCCATCCAGCATATTAGACGGGATCTTGCCTTCCTCTTCCACGTCTTCAGAAATGATATCACGGTTTCCTTCTGTGGAAATATATGCTCCGCCGTTAATCTGAAGCTCGCTGAAGCCGACCCATCTGTGAGAATATGTCTCCACCGGGGTAATGCGGATATATCTTCCGTCTACATCAAGATCTGCTGCCTCAGCATACATATATCCCGGGTTCATGTCGTCATGTGTCAGTGTGATGCCCTGCATATCTTTTGCAGTTGTATCATCCCATACATTCTCTGTCTCCTGTCCCACATGAAGAACGGTTGTCCACTCTTCACCGTCAACGGATACTTCAAAGTCAGCATTTCTCAGATAATTGAGCTGCGTCTCGATGATGTAGTAACGCAGGGATGAGAAATGGATCACCTGTCCAAGGTCAAAGGTAATATGCTTTCCGGCCTCCTGTGCGCCGTTGATCATACCGATTGTGCTCAGGTCGCCGTCAAAAACATTCTCTACTGTACCGGAGACTCGCATATCATTTGTCGTCTGAGCCATCGCGAAATCACTTTCCACTGACTTAGCTCCGATAAATGCATAATTCACATCGAACTGCTCCAGATTAAGCTCTACGCTGTCCTCCGTGCTGCGGATACGGATATATCTTGCGTCAACATTTTCTCCGCTGTACTCGCTCCAGACAATGCCGTTCATGGAAGTCTCAAGCACTGTACCTTCCGGAAGTTCAGATGCCGCAACGCCTGTCACATTCTTGATTCGGTCAAGCTTTACGCCGATATACTCATCTGTATTCAGGTAAACCGTACCTGCTGTAAGGGAAACGATTCCCTCATCTGCCACAGCTGTGATATCAGAAGCCACATTCGTATATACGTACTCGGATGTTCCTCCTGCCTGCTGTTCCTCCTCTACTGTGAACTCAGAGAACTTGCCCCAGCTTCCCTGCTGTGTCAGGTTTCTGATGCGGATATACTGAGCGCTCGTTCCTGTCAGGTCGATGTCCAGCGTATCCTTGCCGGAAGCTGCTCCTGTATAATTCTCATATCCTTCCACCGGAGTCCATGTATCACCGTCAACAGACGTCTCAATCGTATAGTTGACAAGCTTGTCGCCGCCGTCATGTCCGACTACGATATGTGCACTCACCAGATTCGCAACTTTTCCGAGATCATATCCCAGATAATCATCTACAAGGAAGTCGTCTCCCGTTGTATTATCATCGCCGTCCGGATCATACCATACAAAGCTGTCGTCGTTTCCGTCATAAAGATTTGCTTCGGATCCCTGATATACTTTCCAGCGGTCTGTGCGGATCACATTGTACTGGATCGGCGTCACTTCTCCGCTTTCAGGAGCAAGAATCTCAATCTCTGAAATTCTGACCCATCCGCTTGTAGCTTCCTGGTTCAGGATACGCACTGCCTTTACATCAGCAGCGCTTCCGAAATCAACCGTCTGATCAGCTGCACTTGTAAGCGTTCCTGCTTTCACCCATTCATCTGAGCCGTCAACCTGGTATTCCACATCCGCGTTGGAGAATACATCTGCGGCAGCGCTTACGCCCTGCACCAGCCTGAAAGACCCTACTGTCTTCGGTTCGTCAAATGTAACTGTAAGAGTAGCGCCGGCAGGAATGATCTCCCGGTTCGGAGCCTCGTAAGGTCCCTTTGCGAGCTGTACTTCCGTACTGTCATTGCTGTCAAAATAGTTTGCTTCAACTCCGCCCCGAACGGAGATTCCATCATACGTTACCGTACCTGTGTATCTCTCCTGCTCTTCCGGCTGCTGCGCGGAATTTTTGTTGATCTGGATCTCATGTACATTCAGATATGCATCCAGCTGGTTGTCTGCGGTTGCCACCAGCCTGATTCCCATTGCCTGGAAATCTTCCGGAAGGTTCTCTGTTCCGACTACAACTTCAAGGTACTGATCCCTGACGCCTGTAAATGCATTTTCCATGCCGGTCAGTTCCAGATCCAGCCACTCGGATCCGTCTACTGTATACTGAAGCTTTGACGCCTCAAAATGATTCTTTCCGGTACCCAGCAGGAAACGGATATCGCTGATGTTAATCACACGGTTATACATCACGCCTACATAATCGCCTGTGTAAATCCAGACCGGATTCCGGTAGCTTGCCATCGTACCGTCGTCGCCGTCAAATACATTATCCGTGCTTCCGTTCGGAGTATCTGCCCTGTTTGTGATAAAGGACTGGATCAGCGCATCCGGGTTCATAGCCGTCTCCGCATACTTGGAAACGTAATCCGCTGTAGCCTGGATGAACGGAACGATATGCTGTACGCCTGCCTCTGCATACTCATAATGGTCAAGGTACCAGAGCGCATGCGTCTTAGAGCTGTCAAACGCCGTCTTTCCGGCAGTGTTGTACTGAAGAATCGCGGTCGTGTCGCCGTTGATTACTGCCTTAACTCCATTCAGATATGCAATCGCCGCGTCTGTCGTATCATCCCAGCAGTCCAGCCAGTAGATAATCTGATCTCTGACATTGGTATCTCCTGCCTGAGCCTCATATATATCTGCCGCATCCTGAAGCACTTCAAACTCGGCAATCAGAGCATCCACATCCTCTGCTGTCACAGTATTAGAGTTCAGCTTGTCCTTGAACGCTGTGAGCATCGGCGCCAGGTCAACAGATTCCTGAAGCGCTGTTACCCTGCTGTCCATGTTCTGGTTCATCATGTGCTTGGACAGTTCTCTGAGCGCGTTGGATCCCTCTGTCTCGATCGCGGAATTATGATCTACATATTTAAAAGAATTATTCCATGCCAGATCTGCTTCCTCTTCCGTCTCCCATATATTCCAGGAATAGCATGCGTTTCCGAAAATTGCCACCTTGCTCGGTTCTGACTGCTGCATCGGGTTCAGCACGATACCCTGGATCTTAGCCGGATCTACCCCCGGATGGAGGAATGTGC
Organism: uncultured Mediterraneibacter sp.; assembly: GCA_944383745.1. Taxonomy (GTDB): domain Bacteria; phylum Bacillota; class Clostridia; order Lachnospirales; family Lachnospiraceae; genus Mediterraneibacter. Next base: position 8,076 of record CALWQS010000082.1, read on the forward strand.
TGTATCCGCCCATGATCAGATGATTCTTAGAGTTATCTGTACAAGGCCAGTTAATCCACATGTAAGGTCCGCGTCCTGCCGTATTCGTAAAGGTCTCTGTGAAGCTGTTGCTTACTTCGCCCCATATTCTTCCGCCAGTCATAACGATCTGTACATTCTCCGGGAACTGCTGATAGTAGCTCTGTCCGTTGTACATATATTCAACTGTACAGAACGGAAGAGTCTGCTTCAGATCCGGGTATTTCTTGCCCATCTCTGCCAGCCAGTCCGTCATATCGTTCAAAAACTTAATGTAGTTGTCTGCTCCCACATTAGCAGCGTCGTCGGCCAGAATTGCAACCTGCCTTACGCCGGCCTCAATCACCTGCTCAAATTTTGCCTGCACAATCGCCAGGTCTTCCTGATAATGCTCTTCCGTATCAAACCTGACTGCATTATTCATAAATGTATGAAGTGCATACACAAACCGGCACTTGGAAGCATTTCCCGCGTCGGCGAGAGGCTTGATCAGCGTCTCGATCTCCTCGTCCGTATAAAGCTGTCTCCAGTTGGAGTTATGCTTCGGATCATTCTTCGGCGCATAGAAATAAGAATTCAGTTTATAGTATCCGCCCCATGTCATCAGGTTAATCCTGTCTTCTGTTGACCACGGATTACCATAGTATCCTTCAATAAATCCGCGGCTTGCCACGTCCGCCCAATCCTCAATGTGGAAATTGCGGATCGTGTAGCTGTCCAGCTGCTTAATGACGTGATACAGTGATGTCAGGCCGTAAAAGCTGGCATCTGTATCAGCTCCGAGGACTGTGATAACTCCGTCGCCGCTGTCCAGCACATAAGAGTCCAGCTCATCAAACAGCCCCTCTGTCGTCACTTCGATATTCTCGTCGGCATAATTGTCGACATACTCGCCGGATCCTTCGATTCCAACGAGGACGTTCGTCATGCCATCCACGATAGTATCTGATTCTTCGACTGTAATGTCGCCCTTCAGTTCAAGCGTCTCATTCAGTCTGTCCTTTGTCGCATCGTCGATCCCGCTTTCGTAGACCACATTGACTTCATTGCGAATGATATAATCCCCATCCTCATACGTCATCACATGAGGTGTCGGATAAATCTCGTACTCCGTCTGGTCTGCCGCTTCTGCCTCTGCCGCCGGCGCAATGTAAAGACTGCCGCACAGCATCGCAGCCGCGAGGACAAATGATCCCGCCCTGCGGAACCCTCTGCGACCCCCAAAAGTCATTTTGTTACTTTTCACTTTTCATCTACCCTCCATTTCTATAGATTTCCATATAACGCGATATTGATCCAGATAAAAAAAAACCGATTCCTGAAAGATATCATGTCATAATAACTCCTCTCTCTTCGGAAATCGGTTTTGCCCATTTCTGGTAACAATCCATATCTGCGCTATAATTGTTTTGATTATAGCAATTTATGCCTGAAAAGTAAATAGACTTTGTCTCATTTTCATAAATTCAGAAAATCATCCCGAATATTTTTGTACGTTTTATCGGGATGATTTTCCTGTTTTTTCTATATTAGAAAGAAATATGCCTAATTCTCCGTTTTAGTCCCCAAGATCGTATTTCACCACATCCATATTCACTGTTCCGTCTGCGAAGAAGGAAATCCCGTCCGCCGACTGATCCGTATACATAGTCGCCGTCATGACCTGTTCACCGTCGTTTACGAAGACTTCCACACTGAACCGGTCCAGGATCACCCTGAGCTTCAGCTCTCCGTCTGTACTGTTCACAAGGCTTCTCCTCTGATGGATGATCGCCCTTCTGGAGCCGGAGAATTTCCGGTCCACCTTGAGGACCGACTCGCGGGGGCGGAAGCTGACCGCTGTCTGGTACTTTTCATCCTGCGCGAAACGCAGGGCAAACTTCTGATACAGCTTCTCCCCTTCCGCCGGGCGCAGGGTCAGTTCCATGTCTACTTTTCTTCCCCTGATCCCGTTCAGGCTGATCAC
>CALWQS010000083.1 GCA_944383745.1 uncultured Mediterraneibacter sp.
TAAAGCTCCGGAAGATGGCGTTAATCCGAAAAACAATACTGTTTGAGCGTCAGCGAGTTGTATTGTTTTTCGGATTGTTCTTAGCCATCTTTCAGAGCTTTTAGTTTTTCTTACCCTTCGGAACGGAGCCGGTATCCCCCGCCCCTCATCTCAGAATACGTCTTCGACCCTCATCTCCGCCCTGCCAGTTTCGGACGTTTTATCACCTATAAGTTTCCGCTCGGCAAACCCGAATTTTTCTGCACGCCCACAAATACGATCACGGACCGCTCGCCCAGAAGCAGGTGCTTCTGCGCCGCAGGCATTTCCTTCTCGGCGAATGTCTGCTGTTTGGAGTCTCCCGTGTTGACGGCGATCTTCCAGCAGTATTCTTCAGGGAGATCGGGGAGGGTCATCTCCGCAGTGTTCCAGTGTGTGTTGACAGCGACATAGACCAGGTCTTCGAGCCCGTTTTCGTCGTCATAACCGGAGAAGAGGACGCAGGATACATAGTCGCTTTCACGTTTGTCAGGCTCCCATGGGGTAAGGCCGTGGATGCTCATGGACGGGAAACCGATGTAGCTGGGTTCCAGATCTCTGCGGATAGCAGGGTGCGCCATGCGGAAGGCAATCATATAGCGGAAGAACTCGAACATATCCTGATTTTTATCCAAAAGGTTCCAGTCCAGCCAGGAGATTGCATTGTCCTGGCAGTAAGGGTTATTATTCCCATAACGGGTATCGCAGAATTCGTCTCCGGACAGAAACATGGGAGTGCCGCGGCTGCACATGAGTACAGCGCAGGCATTCATCATCATTTTTCTGCGCAGTGCGAGGATATCCGGATCATCTGTATCTCCCTCAGCACCGCAGTTCCAGCTGTTATTATTGTCAAATCCATCCGTGTTGTCCCAGCCGTTGGCTTCATTGTGCTTATGATTATAGCTGTACAGGTCGTACAGTGTAAAGCCGTCGTGGCAGGTCAGAAAATTAACCGACGCATTGCCGCCCCGGTAGACGGGATCATACAGATCCGGAGAACCGGTCATCCGCTGTGCGGCGATCGCAGACATTCCCGCATCTCCCTTCAGAAAACAGCGCATGTCGTCGCGATAGCGGCCGTTCCACTCTGCCCATCTCTTCCAGGAGGGGAAGGAGCCGACCTGATAGAGACCGCCCGCATCCCATGCCTCTGCGATCAGCTTGACATTGCCCAGGATAGGATCGAATGCAAGGCTCCGAAGAAGAGGAGGCTGGTTCAGCGGAGTACCGTTCTCGCTCCGCCCGAGGATCGATGCAAGGTCAAATCGGAAACCATCCACGCGGTAGTCAGTCACCCAGTACCGCAGGCAGTCAAGAATCAGCTCCTGTACGACAGGGTGGTTGCAGTTCAGCGTATTTCCGCATCCGCTGAAATTGTAATATTGTCCGTCGGGAGTGAGCATGTAGTAAATGTTGTTGTCAAAGCCCTTGAAACAGAACGAGGATCCCATCTCATTTCCTTCCGCCGTGTGATTGAATACGACGTCGAGGATTACGTCGATCTCATTGTCGTGCAGCGCCTTGATCAGCTGCTTCAATTCCATTCCTTCCCGATTGTATTCTACGCCGGAGGCGTAGCTTGTGTTGGGGGCAAAGAAACAGACCGGATTATATCCCCAGTAATCCAGAAGCTCGTTTTCATCGATCAGGCGGGCGTCCCGCATCTCGTCAAACTCGAACACAGGCATCAGTTCGACTGCGTTGACCCCCAGCTTTTTAAGATAGGGAATCTTTTCCTCGAGCCCCCGGAAGGTACCGGGACAGGCGACGTTCGAGCTGGGGGATTTGGTAAAACCGCGGACGTGGAGCTCGTAGATGACCAGATCCTCCATAGGAATAGGAGCGCTTCGCTCCAGGCCCCAGTCAAAGTTATTCTGTACGACACGGGCGCGGTAGCTGTGCTGTATGTTGTTTTTGCATCCCCACTGGCTCTGCCCGGTGACTGCACGGGCATAGGGATCCAGAAGGATCTTGTTCTTGTCAAAGCGCAGCCCCTTCTTTTCGTCGTAGGGACCGTCCAGCCGGTATGCGTACTCGAATTCCTCTACATCCAGACCGAACACGATCATGGAGTAGACGAAGCCGATCTTATAATTATCCGGAAATTTCAAGGCTGCAAAGGGCTCTTCCGCCTCCCGGTGAAAGAGGAGCAGCTCACAGGAAGTCGCTCCGTGGGATTGAATGGTAAAATTTACTCCGCCCGGAATGATGGTGGCGCCGAAGAAACGGAAAAATCCGGGGCGCACCTGGAATCCGGATATGTTATCCAATGGTTTCAGCTGGCGGCCGGGGACGAGCACCAGATCAGATGTGTGCAGCGACATAACGTGTCATCTCCTTTCAAGTTCAAGACTCGCTTGCGAGTCTTGGTGCGGTCCCGCAGATCGAGTTGATTAAGAATAACGAAGCAATAGCTTTATAATTTATTATATCCTATAAAAAGGAGAATGCAAAGAAAAACAGTGATGAGGCTGCGCTGCGGTCAAAAATTACAATCCACACGGCAGCCTTATAAAAGTATATAAGTATTAATGAAGAATGACAGGGGAATTGTTATTGACTTTTCCCCCTTAATTAATTTATGCTGTATGGGTAATAGAGAGTTCAATGAAACAGATGCACAGCTGCATTGTGACAGAACAAGATGAAGGAGGACACGTGAATGGGCGGTTTTTTTGGTGTGGCATCGAAGAAAGATTGTGTGCTGGAGCTTTTCTACGGGGTGGATTATCATTCTCATCTCGGCACGAGGCGAGGCGGAATGGCGGTATATGGAGCGGGCGGGTTCAACCGCGCCATACATAATATAGAAAATTCTCCGTTTCGGACTAAGTTTGAGCGGGACGTGGAGGAATTAAAGGGAAATCTGGGGATCGGGTGCATCTCGGACTATGAACCTCAGCCGCTGCTCCTTCAGTCCCATTTGGGAAGCTTTGCGATCACTACGGTAGGGAAGATAAATAATCAGGAGGAGATCCTTAAAAAAGCCTATAAGGACGGCAGGACTCATTTTCTGGAGATGAGCGGAGGACAGATCAATGCGACTGAGCTGATCGGCTCCCTGATCTGCCGGAAGGAGACGCTTACAGAAGGAATACAGTATGTACAGGAGCTGGTGGACGGCTCCATGACTCTTCTGATCATGACAAAAGAAGGAATTTATGCGGCGAGAGACCTGCACGGAAGAACCCCTGTCGTCATCGGAAGGAAGGAGGGCGCCTTCTGCGTGTCCTTTGAAAATTTTGCCTATCTGAATCTTGGATATGAGCATTACAGAGAGCTCGGCCCCGGGGAAATCGTGTATATCACTCCTGAGAGCGTGCAGACTCTTGTAAAGCCAAGGGAAAAGATGAAGATATGCTCTTTCCTATGGGTATACTACGGATACCCGACCTCATCCTATGAGGGGGTTAATGTGGAAGAGATGCGCTACAACTGCGGCAGCATGCTTGCGAAAAGAGATGGGGATTCAGTGCACCCTGATATCGTGGCAGGTGTTCCGGACTCCGGCGTGGCGCATGCCATCGGGTATGCCAATGAGTCGGGAATCCCGTATGCGAGACCGTTCATCAAGTATACGCCCACCTGGCCCAGATCCTTCATGCCGACGAATCAGAGCCAGAGAGATCTGATCGCAAGGATGAAGCTGATCCCGGTCCAGGCCCTCATCGAGAACAAGCGTCTGCTGCTGATCGATGACTCGATTGTCCGTGGAACTCAGCTCCGCGAAACTACAGAGTTCCTCTACAGGAGCGGCGCGAAGGAAGTGCATGTGCGCCCCGCCTGCCCGCCTCTTATGTATGGGTGTAAATATCTGAACTTCTCACGCTCAAAGACAGAGCTGGAGCTGATCACCCGGAGAGTGATCAGAGAACGGGAAGGAGACAACTGTCCGGAGGAAGTGATCGAGGAGTACACGAATCCGGATACATGCCGCTATGCGCAGATGATCGAGGATATCAGGAGACAGCAGAATTTTACAACACTGAGATATCACAGGCTGGACGACCTGCTGGCTTCGATCGGCATTGAGCCGTGTAAGGTATGTACTTACTGCTTCAATGGAAAAGAGTGAGAAAACCTCTTTTCTGATCAAATAAGAAACACACAGCCGGGATGCGGTTTATCTGTGGAAACAGAGCCGTATTCCGGCTTTTCTTCTGCAAAAATGAAACCTTTCTAAAGCCTTATAAAAGAAATGTGAACTCTATTGACTCACAGAGGATTTATAGTATTATTTTATATTAGGGCAAAACTGCCGAAATGGCTCTGAAGAGAGGGGGATGGACTTCAGGGCATCGAAAGAGAACATTCCGGCAACAGGAAGGAGCAGCAAAAGCATGGGAAAAGTAATCGGGATCGATCTGGGAACGACAAACAGCTGCGTATCCGTGATCGAGAATAATGTACCGGTGATCATACCAGGTGCATCCGGAAGCATGACAACGCCGAGCGTGGTCGCGTTTACAAAGAAAGGGGAAAGATTGATCGGCGAGAGCGCCAGAAGGCAGGCGGTTACGAATCCTGACCGCACGATCAGTTCTGTAAAGCGCCATATGGGGACAGACTGGAGCGTGAAGATCGACGGCAGGGAATACAAGCCTCAGACGATCAGCGCCATGATCCTGCAGCAGCTTAAGAAGGATGCAGAAGAGTTCATCGGCGGTGAAGTGACCGAGGCAGTGATCACAGTTCCCGCCTACTTTAACGACATACAGAGACAGGCGACGAAAGACGCCGGCAGGATTGCCGGACTGAATGTAAAGCGCATCATCAATGAGCCGACCAGCGCGGCGCTGTCCTATGGACTGAATCACGGTGAGGCGCAGAAAGTTATGGTCTATGATCTGGGTGGAGGCACATTCGACGTCTCGATCATTGAGATCGGCGACGGCGTGGTCGAAGTCCTTGCGACAGCGGGAGACAATCATCTCGGCGGAGATGACTTTGACGACAGGATCGCAGACTGGATCGTTCAGAACTTTAAGTCGGAGCACCGAGTGGATCTGAGCCGGGATTTTGCCGCTATGCAGAGAGTGAGGGATGCGGCGGAGAGGACGAAGAAAGAGCTCTCTTCATCGGGAAGCTCCCATATTATCCTGCCCTACCTGACGCAGGTCAGGGGTGAACCCGTGCATCTGGATATGACGCTGACAAGGGCAAAATTCGAGGAGCTCGTGAGCGACCTGATAGAGAGGACGGCGCAGCCGGTGAGAAATGCGCTGAGCGACGCGCGCATCAGCCCGTCTCAGCTCGGCAGAGTCCTGCTCGTGGGCGGATCTACGAGGATTCCTGCGATCCAGAATAAGGTGAGGGAGCTGACAGGAAAAGAGCCGTCCAAAAATATCAATCCGGACGAGTGCGTGGCGAAAGGAGCCGCCATTCTCGGGAGCACGCTTCAGGGCAACGGGCTCGTGGCGGCAGACACCGGGAAGGATCTGCTCCTTCTGGATGTGACTCCTATGAGTCTTTCGATAGAGACTGTGGGCGGCGTCGCAACCCGGCTTGTGGAGCGCAATTCCACACTTCCAACCAGGTATTCCAAGATCTTTTCTACTGCGGCTCCCTACCAGAGAACAGTCGAAATCCATGTCCTGCAGGGCGAGCGGCCTATGGCGAGGGACAACAAGACAATCGGAAAATTTAAGCTGAAAGGGATAAAGCCTGCGCCGGCAGGGGTTCCGCAGATCGATGTGACATTTGATATCGATGCGAACGGGATCCTGAAGGTATCGGCGAGAGATATGGATACCGGGAAGGAACAGTCCATAACCATCACGGCGAACGACAGGATGTCCGAGGAAGAGATCCGCCAGGCCATGGCGGATGCACAGAACTATGCAGGGCAGGATCAGATCCGGCGGGAGGCGATGGAGGTGCTGAATGACTCGCAGAGTCTTCTGGCAAGAACAGAGCAGTCTGTGAAAAATGCGGGAAAACAGATTGATAAATCGGTGAAGAAGCAGGTGAAGGCAGATATTGCCCGGCTGAGAAAACTTGTTGTGAAGTGTCGGCTCGACAGGGTGACGGAGCCGGAGATCGAAGAAATGCGAAGCGCGCGGGAGCAGCTCGAGCAGAGCGCGGCACGGATCGGATAAAGATCGGATAAAGAAGGTTTTTTATTGTACAATATTTGTTTAAATATGGTATACTATCGTGGTAAGCAAAAAATATCAGAGAGAAGGTAATAAAAATGTCAGAAGTACAGAATAACGAGGGATGTACGGAAGAATCCTGCGCCGGATGCGCACATGCAGATTCCTGCAGCAGCAGGAAGACGGATTTCAGAGAGCCGGCAAACAAGTATTCACAGATAAAGAGAGTGATCGGCGTCGTCAGCGGCAAAGGCGGGGTAGGCAAGTCGCTTGTCACCGCATCACTTGCGCGTATGATGCGTGAAAAGGGATATACAGTAGGCATCCTGGACGCGGACATTACCGGGCCGTCTATCCCGAAGATGTATGGGGTCCACGATAAGGCGGCGGGAGCGGAGGACGCCATCTTCCCGTGCGTTGCAAAGGACGAGACGAGGATTATGTCAGTCAATCTCCTTCTGGAAGATGAATCCGCACCGGTCATCTGGAGAGGCCCGATCATTGCAAGTGTGGTCAAACAGTTCTGGACAGATGTCATATGGGGAGACATCGACTATTTATTTGTAGATATGCCGCCGGGAACAGGCGATGTGCCGCTGACGGTATTTCAGTCTCTGCCAGTGGACGGCGTCGTTATCGTGACCTCGCCCCAGGATCTTGTGCAGATGATCGTGAAGAAGGCGGCGGGCATGGCGGAGCAGATGAATATTCCGGTGCTCGGGGTTGTAGAGAACTACAGCTATGTGAAATGTCCGGACTGCGGAAAAGAGATCAAGATCTTTGGGGACAGCCATATCGATGAAGTGGCTGCCGGAATGGGAGTCCCGGTACTCGGCAAGATGCCGATTGATCCGGAGATCGCCGCTAAGGTAGAGGCGGAAAAATTCTATGAGGCGGAGAATCCGTATCTGGATGCAGAAAAGATCGCAGCGTGCTTTGAGAATATAAAATAGCAGATATAACAGCCCCAGCCATTGGAAGGCAGGGGCTTTTTTAAAAAAGGAGAGTGTGGGATTTTATGATAGGACAGAGAGTTGAGATATGGAGGCAGGAGGAATACTCTTATCCGGCGGCGTATGGGTTCATTCCGATCCTGGTCAGCTATCTCCATGAGGATGATGCACAGCGGCCGGCTATGCTTGTCGTGCCGGGAGGCGCATACCGTTTTGTCTCTCCGTCGGAAGGGGATATTGTGGCGCGCCGGTTTTATGAAAAAGGGTACAATGTGTTTGTTCTTGCATATACAGTGAATTATCTGGATGAGCCGCTGAAAATGCAGCCGCTCCATGACATTTCCAGGGCAGTACGGATCATACGGCGGCATGCGGACAAGCTTCATATCGATTCGGAGAAGGTCGCTGTGTGCGGTTTTTCGGCGGGAGGGCATCTGTGCGCCAGCCTCTGCGTCCACTATAAGGATATTCAGGACCCGAGACCGGAGTATGCCGGCATATCCAACCGGCCGGATGCGGCAGTCCTTTCCTATCCTGTCATAACATCGGGAAAATATGCGAACCGAGAGTCATTTCTTGCGCTTCTGGGCGCAGAGCCTTCAGAAGAAGAGCTCGGCTACATGACGCTTGAAAAGCATGTGACAGCAGACACGCCGCCCTGTTTTCTCTGGCAGACAGCAACGGACAGAAGCGTTCCGGTAGAGAACAGCTGTCTCTTTGCCCGGGCACTCAAAGACAGCGGGGTTCCGTATGCGCATCATGTATTTTCTGACGGTGTGCACGGAATGTCGGACGCCAGCGAAGACTGGCTGGAAGGAAGATACAGAGAAACTTATACTCTGGAGCAGATCCTCATGCTGGCTGATGCAGTCAGAGAAGGAAAGACAGAGTATTCGCCGGAGAAAAGCGAAGAGATCCTGGCGGAGTTCGGGCTGAAGGGACGGAAGCGGGAAAAATGGACTTCGGAGGAGAAGGAACGGCTGCGCGCAGTGCTTCCGGAGGTAGGCATGTGGCCTGAACTTGCGGAGCGCTGGCTGAAAAGACAATTAAGATAGAAGGAGAGAGTGTGATGAGGATTTTGTTTATCCGCCATGGAGATCCGGATTATGTAAACGATACATTGACGGAAAAAGGACACAGGGAGGCGGCTCTGCTCGCAGAACGCGCGGCGTCTCTGGAAATGGGCGACTGCTTCGTATCTCCGCTCGGAAGGGCAAGGCATACAGCCGGATACAGCCTTGAAAAGATCGGGCAGGAGGCGCAGATCCTGGACTGGCTGGAAGAATTTCCCGCGCGGGTGGATCTGAATAAGGATGTTCACCTGTGTGAGGCATATCAGAATGTAAAGACCAGGGATGGAAAATTCCTTCCGAAAGTCGTATGGGATATGGTGCCCGCTTACTGGACCGAGCATCCGGAGTTTTTTGACAGAGAAAAATGGCGGGAGTCAGAGACGGCCCGCTGTTCAGATATCGTGGAGATCTATGACAGGGTGACAGGGGAGTTTGACCGTTTCCTTGCCGGATATGGATATGTCAGAGAAGACGCGCATTACCGGGTAGAGCGGCAGTCGACGAAAACGGTGACGTTCTTCTGCCATTTCGGGATAACCTGCGTTCTTCTCTCGCACCTGTGGGGCGTCTCGCCTTTCATCCTGTGGCACAGCCTTGCGCTTGCGCCGACCTCTGTCACAGAAGTTGTGACAGAGGAGAGGCAGAGAGGGATCGCGTATTTCCGAGGCCTGAAGCTTGGCGATGTCTCCCACTTGTATGCGGGAAACGAGCCGGTCTCTTTCGCGGCGAGGTTTGCAGAGGTCTATGACGATATGGAGCACAGACACTGACAATCCGGCGTTCGTATGCATAGTATATAAAGAAAAAGGAGTTTTTCTGCTATGGCATACGAGACATTTGAAAAGATAGAAGGGATGATACAGAGCATCAACCGGGGAGACTCCTGCTGCTCGATGATGCTCTCCCTGATCAGCAATTCGAATATTGTGAATGTGGTCGTCTCAGGGGATACAACGATCATTGATAATGTACGGCTTCGCGCAGGAATGCGTGTCGCCGTATTTTATGATGCGAATCTTCCTGTACCTGCAGTCTATCCTCCGCAGTACCGCGCAGAAATCGTCACTTCCCTGAGGAGGGGGCAGCAGGCGGCGCTCGGATATTTTGACGAAAATCTGGTATCGGCGGACGCCTCGCTTAAGCTCAACATTGGTCCCATGACAAACGTAGTTACGCTGAACGGACAGTCCTACGCGTGCAGCCCTGAAAATTCGGAGCTCCTGGTATACTATACGAATACTACATTCAGTATTCCGGCGATGACGACGCCCCAGAAAATCGTGGTAATGTGCCAGTACTGAGGCGGTTGAAAATAGTCGAATAAATTCTATTGTTTGCAATATCTTTCCAATTTACGATATTAAAGGAACAGGGACTCAAGGGCGGGAGGATATTGTCAATGAACTACAAAAGAGCAATTATCAGCATCCTGGATTCTCTGGGAGCAAACAAGTCGTATACAGGATACGATTATGTTGTCTGCGGGCTTATGCTGATGCTGGAGGACAAGGAAAGTGTGACATGCATTACCAAATCTTTGTATATTGATATTGCGAAACAATACAATACTACCTGGAACTGTGTAGAGAAAAACATCAGAACTGTTGTAAAATCAGTCTGGAGTACGACGAATACCGACCTGCTGAAGATTATATTCAAGAAATCGGGCAGGGAGAAGAAGCCTACCAACAAAGAATTTTTCAAATATATGTATGATTATATTATTGAGGAGGACAGCAGCCTGTGCGACAGCAGAACATGGATCTCCGTGATCTGTCCGATCTCAAACAGATATTGCGAGCCGCTGTCGGTCTATTATACAAAACTGCTGAATACACTCGGCGATGACCGGACGAAAGTGTTTTGAAAGGAAGGCCTGCAGGAATTT
>CALWQS010000084.1 GCA_944383745.1 uncultured Mediterraneibacter sp.
ACAATACAACTCGCTGACGCTCAAACAGTATTGTTTTTCGGATTAACGCCATCCTCCGGAGCTTTAAGTTTTTCTAACCCCTTCTCCAAAGTCGCCAGGATCCCCCGACCCTCCTCTCAGAAAGACAGCCGAATCCCGCCCTGCCGGTTTCTGCGCTCATCCATCCGGAAGTTTACGCGGCAATCCCGGGAATTTAAAACGGAGGTGAAGACGGAACTATTTTGGTTTGTTTTGAAGTATTATCAATGATTTTGTGCTTCCGCCAGTCCTGTTCATGCATAAAATTCGCAGAAGAATTGCCGCAGGGCAGCTCTTCCCGTTTTCGGACATTATTTCAGTTAATTCTTTATAATCATCCTCTGCAAGGTTTAAAAGGCGTTCTTTTATCTCAGAAACCGTCATGTTTTTCCTGCTTCTCGTATTCTCAGCTTTCTCTGCCCGACAGATACTCGTCGATGCCCTTCGCGCCCGCTTTTCCGGCGCCCATGGCGAGGATAACGGTAGCGGCGCCTGTCACGGCATCTCCGCCGGCAAATACGCCTTCTTTTGAGGTCTGTCCGTTCTCTTCATCAGCAACGATACATTTTCTGCGGTTCGTCTCGAGTCCCTTCGTTGTAGATGAGATCAGTGGATTCGGAGAAGTTCCGAGCGCCATGATAACTGTATCGACCTGGATGTCATACTCGGATCCCGGGATCTCTACCGGGCGCCTTCTTCCGGATGCATCAGGCTCTCCCAGTTCCATCTTGATTACTGTAACACTCGAGATATTGCCTTTCTCATCCACATTGATCTTCTTCGGGTTCGTCAGCAGATTGAAGACAACGCCTTCTTCCTTGGCGTGATGTACTTCTTCCACTCTGGCCGGAAGCTCCGCCTCGCTCCTTCTATAGATAATATGAACGTCCGCACCCAGTCTGAGCGCAGTCCTTGCCGCATCCATAGCAACGTTTCCGCCGCCTACGACAGCAACCTTCTTTCCTGCGATGATCGGTGTATCATAAGAATCGTCAAAGGCTTTCATCAGATTGCTTCTTGTCAGATATTCATTTGCAGAAAAGACTCCGTTCGAGTTCTCACCCGGGATTCCCATAAACATCGGAAGACCGGCGCCTGAACCGATGAATACAGCCTCAAACCCTTCTTCTTCCATGAGCTGGTCAATAGTCGTAGACTTTCCGATGACTACATTTGTCTCAAACTTCACACCAAGCTCTTTTACCTTCTCAATCTCTTTTGCTACTACCTTCTGCTTCGGAAGACGAAACTCCGGTATCCCATATACGAGTACCCCGCCAAGCTCGTGCAGCGCCTCAAATACGGTAACATCGTACCCCTTTTTCGCAAGATCGCCCGCACAGGTAAGGCCTGACGGACCGGATCCGATCACAGCGACCTTGTGTCCGTTCTGCTTCTCCGCTCCGACTGGTTTGATATCATTTTCAAGCGCATAGTCAGCGACGAATCTCTCAAGCTTTCCGATAGATACCGGCTCTCCTTTGATGCCGCGGATACATTTTCCCTCGCACTGTGATTCCTGTGGACATACTCGTCCGCAGATTGCCGGCAGGGCGCTGGACTTTCCGATCACCTTATATGCTTCCTCGATATTTCCTTCCTTCACTTCATGGATGAACGCCGGGATATCGATCGACACCGGACATCCCTGGATACACTTCGCATTTTTACAGTTCAGGCATCTTGCCGCCTCGTCCATGGCTTCCTCAAGGTTGTAGCCGAGGCAGACCTCATCAAAGTTTGTCGCACGTACTTTAGGATCCTGCTCCCTTACAGGAACTTTCTTCAACATATCTGCCATTATTCGTCACCTCCGCAATGTCCGCATCCGCCGTGATGTGTGTCTCCCTCCTGGAGCTTCAGCATTGCACGGCCTTCCTCTGTCTTATACATCTGGCTTCTCTTCATCGCCTGGTCGAAGTCTACAAGATGTCCGTCGAACTCCGGTCCGTCTACACAGGCGAACTTAATCTCGTCGCCGACCTGCAGGCGGCAGGCGCCGCACATTCCCGTTCCGTCCACCATGATCGGGTTCATGCTGACGATCGTCGGGATCCCGAGTTTCTTTGTCAGCAGACAGACGAACTTCATCATGATCATCGGCCCGATGGCAACGCAGACGTCGTACTTCTTTCCCTCGTTTACAAGCTCTTCCACCATGGTCGTAACCATTCCGGCGTGGCCGTATGTACCGTCGTCTGTACAAGGATAGTAGTTCCCTGCCACCGCCTTCATCTCTTCCTCAAGGATCAGCATGTCCTTTGTCTTTGATCCGACGATAACATCCGCATCGATCCCGTGCTCTTTGAGCCACTTCACCTGCGGGTAAACCGGAGCCGCCCCGACGCCCCCTGCGACGAACAGCATCTTCTTGTTCTTCAAAGTCTCGATATCTTCATGGATAAATTCAGACGGACAGCCCAGCGGTCCTGTGAAATCCCGGAAGTAATCCCCCTCTTTCAAGCCTCCCATCTTTGTCGTGGAAGCTCCCACTTCCTGTACCACGATCGTGACCGTTCCGGCGTCTCTGTCATAATCACAGATCGTCAGCGGGATACGCTCGCCTTTTTCATCCAGTTTAACAATAACAAACTGACCTGGCTCGCAGTGCTGTGCAACACGCGGAGCATGTACGTCCATCAGAAAGATCTTGTCGGCCAGTTTTTCTGCTTTCATTATCTGATACATGGTCTTCCTCCTTATAAATTCACTCTTTCAATATAATACGCCATAAATCTTTGAATAGCAAGTTATTATACCATGCTTCTGGATTACACTGCAACAATTTATTGCGGTAAACTGGTGGACAGGCGGCTGTCATGCCTGCCGGGCGTATTTCAGAAAAAGAGGCTGTCCGCTTCCGGACAGCCTCTTCAGCCTAAGATACCGTATTTACAGATTTTAGAAGTCGACCTCTGTTCCATAGTATGTGCATGTGAACAGCTTCTCCATCGCTGCCGGATCGATCGGGCGCGGATTGGAGCCTGTACATGCGTCTCCGACTGCCAGCTCTGCGATATGAGCCACTTTCTCTTTGAACTCATCCTCGTTGATGCCGAACTCTTTCAGCGTCTTCGGGATATTCAGCTTCTCGTTGAACTCATTGATCTTCTCTCTCAGGCTGTTGATCAATGCTTTCTCTGAAGTCCCCGGAAGTCCCATTCTGCGCGCAATCTCGGCATAGCGGCTTGCCGCTGTCGGGTCTTTTGCATTATAGGCAATTACGTAAGGAAGGTAGATCGCGTTTGCGCAGCCGTGCGGAATGTGTCCTGTTGAAAATGCAGCGCCTGTCTTATGCGCCATGGAGTGGACGATTCCCAGCAGAGCATTTGAAAATGCCATTCCCGCAAGACACTGAGCGTAATGCATCTGCTCTCTCGCTTCCATGTTGCAGCTGTAGGATGCCGGCAGATAATCCAGCACCATCTCGATTGCCTGGAGAGCGAGCGGATCTGTGAACGGTCCGTGGAGAGTGGATACATATGCCTCAATCGCATGTGTCAGCGCATCCATACCTGTGTACGCAACCTGTTTCACAGGCAGTCCTGATACAAGATCCGGATCTACGATCGCTACATCCGGCGTAATGTTGAAGTCAGCCAGCGGATACTTGACGCCGGTCTGATAGTTTGTAATGACAGAGAATGCCGTAACTTCTGTCGCCGTTCCGGATGTAGAAGGGATTGCGGCGAATTTTGCTTTTGTCCTGAGCTCCGGGAAGTTGAACGGTGTACAGAGATCTTCGAAAGATGTCTCCGGATACTCGTAGAAAGCCCACATAGCCTTTGCCGCGTCGATCGGTGAACCGCCGCCCATCGCCACGATCCAGTCAGGCTCAAATGCCCTCATCGCCTCAGCGCCCTTCATGACTGTCTCGACTGACGGATCCGGCTCAACACCCTCGAACAGCTCAACTTCCATACCAGCCTCTTTCAGATAGTTTACAGCTCTGTCAAGGAATCCCTGACGTCTCATAGAGCCGCCGCCTACGACAAGGATCGCTTTTCTGCCTTTCAGATTCTTTAATTCTTCCAGACAGCCTTTCCCGTGATAAATGTCTCTTGGTAAACAAAATCTGCTCATCTCAAGCATCTCCTTTATATAATATTGTTATTTTTTTAACACAAATATTATAACTCTAAAAAACAATGAATGCAACCGGATTTCTGTAAAATATAAATAAATATCCGACAGAAACCGCGGCTGCATATTAGCATTTTAACTATGAAATTTAGACATTTTCTTCTATGATATCGCCGAACCGGTCGTATAGCTCCGGATTGTCACCGCCGTCGCCTTGCCGTTCTTATCGTTGATAAGCACCGCGCTGAATATTGTGCGCTGGTTCTCCGGCATTGTGACAGGTCCGGTGTACTTTGACGAATCTGCGGTAGGAGTGGTTCCGTCCAGCGTATAATATGCCGTGTATCCGTCCGGAACCGTTATCGTAATCTGTGCCGGCTCATCATAACTCCCGGTAGCCGGTACTACAGTCGGCGCACTGGCAATAGGGAACTCTATCGTATATGTGCCGGAAGATACAACGCTCGGAATATCATTCTTATTTACAGAGATCGCCCGGATCTCAGTAGTCCCCTCATCCTGGAGAAGAATCGGCTCTGTGTATTTCGTACTCGATGTAGTTGGGTCTGTCCCGTCTGTTGTGTAGTAAATCGTTCCTCCGGTCTCAGACTCCAGGGCTGCTTCCTGAACTTCATCATAAGTACCCGGCTCAAGCACAAACTCAGGAGCTTTAGAAACATAATCCGAGACAGCCTCCAGAACACTGCTGTCCTCACAGTTCTCCAGCAGAGCAGAAATTTTCGCCTGCTGTTCCGTATCCATGTAGAAACTGATAACAGCCTGATAGAGCCCCACATTGGAGGGCTGTGTCTCCAGCGCCGTAAGGAATACGGATTCTGCGCTTTCAAGATCATTCTGGTCAATATAGACCTCGGAAAGGCCTACGTATGCCTCCGCGCGCGACTCGTCCTTTGTGATCGCCCGGTTAAAATAATTTTCCGCCTCCGCGTAGCTGTCAGTCTGAATGGCGCGATACCCTTTCTGCACTACTCCGGTATAAGAATTTTGATAGATCACGAAGACGCCCAGCGCGGTCAGCACAAGCATGGCAAACAGGAAGAGAAGAAGGTTTCTCCTCTTTCTGCGCGCTGCCTCGAGGCGCTTCTGCTGCTGCCTGCGCCTTTCCTCCGGACTCCGTCTCGGCGCGCCCGTATTCTGTCGGTTTCTCCTGTTCTCAGAAGTGTTCTGCATCCTTCCCTGCTCAGAATCCTGCCTCATTCTTCCGGCACCGTCACCCTGACGCATCCTTCCCGTATTCCTTCCCGTTCGGCTCTGCGGGTTCTGTGATCCCGAACGGCGGACAGCCGCTCTTCTCTCATCACGTATCCGATCCATCTCTCTCTGGCTGAGCACCCTCGTGGAGTTTTCATTCTGAACGCCGATGTCTCTGCGGTATCTTCTAATATCATCAGACGCAAGCGGTCTTGTCGCTCCCTCTACAGAGCCCTTCACTTCCCTGGCAAGGACGTCGTCAAGCGGATTATAGTCCGGGACGATCTGAACCTCGGCGCCGCATTCAGGGCAGAACATCTGACCGTCAGGGATGTCTGCTCCGCAATGTGTACATCTCATACTGCTTCCTCCTACCTGCGCGCTGTTTCCACGCAGTTATTCATCAGCATGGCGATTGTCATCGGTCCTACTCCGCCGGGAACCGGCGTAATCGCAGAAGCCTTAGGTTCTACATCATGAAAATCCACATCCCCGCACAGACGGTTCTGCGAATCACGGTGCATGCCGACGTCAATCACGACAGCTCCCTCCTTCACGTACTCTGAAGTGATGAAACGCTCTCTGCCGATTGCCACGATCAGGATATCTGCACGTCTTGTGACCTCCGCGAGATTTCTTGTCCTTGAATGGGTTACAGTTACTGTCCCGTTTTCTCTAAGCAGGAGCGCCGCCATCGGTTTTCCGACGATATTGCTCCTTCCGATAATGACGCACTCCTTTCCTTCTATCTCAATGCCGGAGCGCTTTATGAGCTGTATGATCCCGGCGGGAGTGCAGGAGAGAAAGCCTTTTTCTCCGATCCAGAGCCGCCCTACACTGACCGGATGAAATCCGTCTACATCCTTCTCCGGCGAAATCGTGCGGATGATCCTGTCTTCATCGATCTGCTTTGGAAGGGGAAGCTGAACAAGTATGCCGTTCACACTGTCGTCGCTGTTCAGCTCTTCTACAAGAGAGACAAGCTCTTCCTCAGATGCAGTCTCCGGGAGTTCATATGCCCTAGACTCAATACCAATATAGGCACATGCTTTTTTCTTGTTGTTCACATAGACGGTAGAGGCAGGATCTTCTCCCACCTGCACCACCGCCAGGCAGATTTCTCTGCCCTGCTCTTTTAACTTCTGTACCTCAGCCTTCAATTCATCTTTTATCTCTTTTGAGATCTGTTTCCCATCGATTAACTGCGCCATTGATTTCTCCTTTAAAACAATCCTGTGATCCTGCCGTCTTCTGTCACATCGATTCCATTCGCTGCCGGAACCTTCGGAAGGCCGGGCATCGTCATTACTGCTCCGGTGAGCGCGACTACAAAGCCCGCGCCAGCGCTGACATATACTTCGCGGATATGGATGTCAAAGCCTTCCGGCCTGCCCAGCTTTTTCGCGTCGTCAGAGAGGGAATACTGATTCTTCGCCATACATACGGGGAAGGATGAGAATCCCATTGCCTCGATCTTCGCCAGCTGTCTCTCTGCAGCCGGTTCATAGACAACGCCGCGGGCTCCGTAAATCTCTTTTGAGATCGCCTCAATCTTTTCTTTCAGAGACAGCTCGTCACTGTAAAGCGTATGGAAATGGCTCTCCTTGTTTTCAAGCGTATCGAGCACCTTCTTTGCCAGCTCGATGCCGCCTTCTCCGCCCTTTTCCCACACCTGGGAGAGCGCAAACTCACAGCCGCGCTCCTCGCAGAATTTTCTGATAAACTCGTTCTCCGCATCTGTATCCGTGACAAAGGAATTGAGTGTCACGACCACAGGCACATCGTATTTCTGTATATTTTCAATATGTTTCTCAAGATTGACAATTCCCTTTGCAAGAGCTTCCAGATTCTCCTCAGCGAGATCGCTCTTGGCAACGCCACCATTATACTTCAAAGCCCGGACGGTTGCAACAAGAACCACCGCATCGGGCTTAAGTCCCGCCATCCTGCATTTGATGTCGAAGAATTTCTCTGCGCCGAGATCCGCGCCGAATCCCGCTTCTGTGACCGTGATATCGCTCAGCTTCAAAGCCATCTTTGTAGCGCGGACGCTGTTGCATCCATGGGCGATATTTGCGAACGGGCCGCCGTGGACGAGAGCCGGAGTGTGCTCCAGTGTCTGAATGATATTCGGCTTGATGGCGTCCTTGAGAAGCGCCGTCATCGCTCCTGTCGCCTGAAGATCATCGGCCGTCACCGGATCGCCGGCGAATGTGTAAGCCACAATGATCCTTCCCAGCCTGCGCTTCAGGTCTGCGAGATCGTCGGCAAGACAGAGAATCGCCATAATCTCTGATGCGACAGTGATGACAAAATGATCCTCCCTCACCATACCGTCCATCTTGCTGCCGAGGCCTACCACAATATTGCGCAGCACGCGGTCGTTCATGTCAACGCAGCGTTTCCATACGATCTGCCTCGGATCAATTCCTAAAGTGTTGCCCTGCTGGATATGATTGTCCAGCATCGCCGCAAGAAGGTTATTTGCCGAAGTAATCGCGTGAAAATCTCCTGTGAAATGAAGATTGAGATCTTCCATTGGAACCACCTGGGCATAACCGCCGCCCGCCGCTCCGCCTTTGATGCCGAAGCAGGGGCCCAGAGACGGTTCACGGAGTGCGATCAGCGCTTTTTTATCCAGTTTTGCGAGCGCCTCCCCCAGTCCTACCGTAGTGGTCGTCTTTCCTTCACCTGCCGGAGTTGGGTTGATCGCAGTCACGAGCACCAGTTTGCCGTCCTTTCTGTCCTTGATCTTATCCCATAGCTCATCGGAAAGCTTTGCCTTGTATTTCCCGTAAAACTCGAGTTCATCCTCTGCGATTCCGATCGTTCCCGCAACCTCGCGGATATGTTTCATTTCAGCTTCCTGTGCAATCTGAATATCTGTTTTCATTTTCTTTCTCCTCCTCTGACTGCTAATCATCCTGATTTTCTATGTACTGTTCAAATTCTTCTTTTGTCATTACAACCTTGCGGGGCTTCGTCCCTTCTTCCGGCCCTACCACTCCCGCGTCGGCAAGCTGGTCCATAATACGTGCTGCCCGGTTGAATCCGATCTTAAACATCCGCTGCAGCATTCCGATTGACGCCTTCTCCTTCTCAATAATGAGCTTTCCTGCATCTGCGAAATACGCATCCCGGTCTGATTTTTCCTCCGCGGCAGGCGTCTCGCTCTCGCCCGGGAGGTTTGCATTCATGTGTTCTTCAAGCTCGTTGTCATATGAAGCGCCGGCATTGTGGCTGATTAGGTGATCCACAACCGCCTGTACCTCAGCGTCGGAAACAAAGGAGCCCTGGACGCGCACCGGCTTCGGATAACCTGCTGGGTAAAACAGCATGTCGCCCTTTCCGAGCAGCTTCTCCGCGCCGTTCATATCGATAATTGTCCGCGAATCCACGCCCGACGATACAGAAAATGCGATTCTGGAAGGCATATTTGCCTTGATCAGGCCTGTAATGACATTCACGGAGGGCCTCTGTGTCGCAAGGATCAGGTGCAGTCCAGCCGCCCTGGCAAGCTGTGCAAGACGGCAGATGGATCCCTCCACCTCTCCGGGCGCCACCATCATCAGGTCGGCAAGCTCGTCTATGATAATCACGATCTGCGGAAGCTTCTTCTTCACTTCTTCCCCGGTCTCGCCTCTCTCGACTTTTTCATTAAATCCTTTGAGGTCTCTTACATTGTAGTCTGCGAAAAGCTTATACCGCTTCTCCATCTCGGCCACTGCCCAATTGAGCGCTCCCGCCGCTTTCTTCGGGTCTGTGACAACAGGGATCATCAGGTGCGGGATCCCGTTGTATACGCTCAGCTCAACGACCTTGGGATCTACCAGGATCAGCTTCACCTCATCCGGATCCGCCTTGTAGATGATGCTCATGATCAGGGTATTAATACATACTGATTTTCCTGATCCGGTTGCTCCGGCCACAAGAAGATGAGGCATCTTTGCAATATCCGAGACGACAACCTTCCCGGAAATATCTTTTCCCACTGCAAAAGAGATCGGCGAGCTGCTGGACTGAAATTCTTTGGATTCCAGCAGGTCCCTCAGCATAACAGCGGTATTCTCGCTGTTCGGAACTTCGATGCCGACTGCTGCTTTTCCCGGAATCGGCGCCTCTATCCTCAGATCCGCCACCGCCAGGTTCAGCTTGATATCGTCGGCCAGCCCGACGATGCGGCTGACCTTAACGCCCTGCTCCGGCTGGAGCTCATAACGCGTGACAGACGGTCCGCAGCTTGCGTTCGTGACATGGACTCCCACTCCGAAGTTCCGCAGGGTCTGCTCCAGCTTTGCCGCCGTTGCCTTCAGATGAGAATCCGAATCCCCGCCTGTCTTCTTTCCACGCTTGAGCAGGCTGAGAGGCGGGGTATGGTACACGGGACGCTTTTCCTCCTCCTGGGCTTTGACCGCTGCGGCTACGTTCTCAGTCTCGACAGTAAGCTCATGCACATCCTGTCTGTTCTTCCGCCTTGAAGGCTTCGCAGGCTGCGGCGCCGTCTCCTGCATTTCCATCTGTTCCGCCGGTTCCGCTGTCTCTGAAAATTCCGATTCTGCAGATCCGGAGTATAATTCCGTCGGCCGGTCCTCCCGCTCTTCCGCCCTGTGTATCACAAAATTATCGGAAAACACATCGGAGGCAGGCTCGTCAAAGTACAGATCCGGGGACAGCTCCT
>CALWQS010000085.1 GCA_944383745.1 uncultured Mediterraneibacter sp.
CATTTTTACTGTTCTGCCTGACCGCTCCGGCTCTTTGATGAACATTGTACCGGCTCTCTGAATCAAGGCAGAAAAAAGCGGGTGATGGGAATCGAACCCACGTATCCAGCTTGGAAGGCTGGTGTTCTACCATTGAACTACACCCGCGTCATCTCTGACACGAGTGATATAATACCATATCGATAACAAAAATGCAAGCCCTTTTTGAATTTTTATAAATTTTCATTTTTTCCCAATCGTTTTTGACTTCCGTTCCCCTGCGGTATATAATGTTCTGAGGACAGCCTTCCGATTCGGTACGCTGCCCTTATATCATAAAGAAAAGGGGTTAATCATTATGAGCAGAAGAACAGATAAGAAAAGACTGAAAAAAATAAATCAGACACAGGCTGCCGCACCTGCGGCGGCATCTTCAGCCGTTCCGGCGCCCGATGCCGTACCGGCGGAGAGTTCCGCACCGGCAGCGGCAGAGCCCGCTCCGCAGGCAGAACCGGCACCGGCAGCTCCGGCTCCTGCAGAACCGGCTCCGACCGCTTCCGCAGGATATGAGATGTTCCTCCAGTACCAGAACTTCGAGTTCGGCATCGGCGATATCGCAAAATCCATTCTTGAGAAATGCAGCGCCGAGCACATGGACTCTGCAGATCTTAAGATCTATGTAAAACCGGAGGATAAAAAAGCCTACTATGTCTGCGCAGGCGGAAACAGCTTTATAGATTTATAATCTTACACGCCGCTGCGCATTGTACTGTTTCAGCAAAAAAGTGCGCGGCGCACACGGAGGACTTCTGTTCTCCCTGTGTGCCGCGCACTTTTTGTCGTCCTGTTTATTTCTTCATCAGCTCTTCATAGGACGCATGCCTCGCAAGCGCCTCTGTCATCTTCGCCATCTCCGACAGATCGCCGATCAGGATCACGCCGCAGAGGCGGTTATTGAGGAAATAGCATTTCCTGAACTGCCCCTTCCCCATATCCTGGAACTCTGCTGTCTTATACAGGAGATTCGGATTCTTTCCATTGTCCCCCGCCGCAAAAAGAGCAGTGTTCATTCCGTGGAACGTAAGCGCTGCAGCGACGGGCTCGTATGCCAGCCTCTCTCCCGCCGCGTTAGCTCCCGCTGTCTTCCCCTGCTCTACAGCCTCCGGCCAGATCGCAAAGTTGGCGCCGCGGTACTGCGCGCAGTCTCCGCAGGCATAGACATCCGGCAGATTCGTCTCCATATACTCGTTGACCAGCACCGCACGCTCTGTATCCAGGCCGATGCTCTGCGCCAGCCCTATGTTTGCGCGCACACCCGCAGATATGATGACCAGATCTGCGGGACACACCTCGCCGCCCGGAAGCCGCACTCCCGTCACATGCTCTTTCCCTTCTATCGCCTCTGCCGTCACACCGGTCCGGATCTCCACGCCGTTCTTCAGGGCAGTCTTCCTGAGAAGCTCCGCGCTTCCCGCGTCAAGCTGCCGCCCCATCAGCTCAGGCGCCGCTTCCAGCACTTTCACGTTCAGGCCGGCTTTCTTCAGCTCCCATGCCGCCTCAAGGCCGAGGACCCCGCCGCCGATCACCACTGCATCAGACGCTTCCTTCATCAGGCGCTCCGCCTTCTCCACATCGGCAAGCCTCCGGATCGCCACGACTTCCGGAAGAGAGCTTCCCTCCATCGGAGGGATAAAGCACTCGCTTCCAAGCGCATAGATCAGTTTCGTAAAGTGTACCTTCACGCCGTCCTCAAGGATCACTTCCTTTTCCTTCATATCTACAGAGACAGCCTTCTTTCCGAGCATCTGATATACCTTATTCTCTTCATACCAGTCCGGTCCTTCTATTGCGATCTGCTCCGCGCTCAGCCCTGCTACAATAGATTTTGTCAGCATCGGCCGGTTATACGCCGGATAGGGTTCGTCCGAGATCAGGATAACTGCGCCGGTCCGGTCTCTCTCTCTGACCGCCTTTGCAGCGTTAAAGCCTGCCGCCCCGTTTCCGAGGATCACATAATATTCTTCCGTATCGTTTACATATCCGGTCTCTTCCGCTTCCACCGGTACAAAATTTTCTTTTCCCACTCCGCAGACCGGGCACACCTCGATCGACGAATCGAAGATCTCTCCGCAGACGAGGCATTTCACGAGGCTCCTCGCACCCTTCTTCTTAGGCTTCACCGGCTCCTTCTCCTGCACAGTGCATCCGAACTGATAGCCGTATTCATAAGCACTCACAAGATCCGCCTCAGACGGCTTAAACCTGACGCGGAATCCCTCCGAAACCTTCATCTTAAGCTGCTTCAGTCTCTGCGTGATATTCGGCACGCCCTCGCCGCTCCATCCATAGCTTCCGAAGGCGCCGGCATACTTTCCTCCATGTGTCGCCGGAAACATGCCCAGTGTCAGGTCCCATATCGGCTTCAGCGCCTCTCCCACGATCGTTGGCGTTCCGAGCAGTATTCCGTCTGCGAAAAGGAGCTCCTCGCTGACCTTCGCCGCGTCAGCCTCCACCATATCGTACATGTGCACGTCGATGTCTCCGCTGTCCCTGATCCCCTCTGCGATCTTCTCCGCCAGCATCTTCGTGTAGCCGTATGCGCTCACATACGGCATAACTACGGTCTTCTTCTCATTGGGATTGACAACCGCAGACCACTCTCTGTACTGCTTCATCACTGATTTGATCCGGTCGCCGGCAAGCACCGGGCCGTGCCCTGTACAGACCATCGTAATATCCATATCCTCCACACGGTCCAGCGCCTTGAGCATGAACGGTTTAAACGGCCCGATGATACAGTCATAATAGTACTTCAGCGCCTTCTGATAGTCTTCTTCATTCCGTATCTCTGTGGAGACCACTTCCGGAAGGCAGTAGTGTGCTCCGAAAGAGTCGCATGTCACCAGGATCTGCTCCTCCTCGATAAATGTATACATCGTGTCCGGCCAGTGCAGATTCGGCACAGCCAGAAACCTGAGCGTCCTGTTCCCGATTGTCATTTTCTGCTCATCCTTGACTGCAATACTGACAAAATCGCGGTTTACAATCTCTTTCAGAAAACCGATGGCGCATCCGGTCGCAAGAATCTTCATCTGCGGGCTGTAATCCAGAAGCCGCTCCACGCTGCCGGCATGGTCCGGCTCCGTGTGGCTCACCACCAGATAGTCAATCTTCGTCACATCGATGACTTCCTTCAGTTTATCGAGATACTCATCAAAAAATTTTGCCTTTGCGGTCTCAAACAAGACAATCTTATCCCCTGCCTTCATCACATAGGAATTATAAGTCGTCCCAAACTCTGTGTACATGATGATGTCAAATACCCGAAGCTGGTCGTCTATGATTCCTGTCCAGTAAAAATCATCTCTCAGTTTTACGCTTTTCATGTCCCTTTCCTCCACTTTCTTTTTGCAGTATCAGAACTGCCTGCTTTTTATCTCCGGACAAAGAGACTGCCGCAGCAGCGAGGGTTCCTGTTCCAAGTCCCTGCTGCTGCGGCAGTTCTCCTGACTGTCTTTTTGATCTGAGTATCACTGACGCTGACTTATTCTTTCTGCCATACGGCTTTCTTCTTTTTTCTCTCTCTTCTTTTTTCCAAAGAAATATGTGCTCTTATTCGCTTCTCTCAGCCTGCCATCCCGGATGCCCCGGATACTGTCCACCGCATCCCAAAATCTGATCTGTCCCACCGTTATCCGCGATACCATACGCGGCTTTTTCAGCTCATCGCTCATGCTGTGGGTGTCATTATAGATTTGAAATTCTGTAACGACCCAGCAGATAAGGAGAAACGTAATTACAAATAGTATTGTTCCAGTATATACGTCTACCATAATATCCTCTCCCTTCTGTTCTGCTTATTCTAAGTTTAGAACTTTTCAGGTCGAGAGTCAATATTTTCCGATATTTTTATTGTACTTTATTTGTTTTCGGTATATTTTCCTCTTGTCACCAGATATTATACCCCGGCTTTTCTGCAAATATCCTCAAGACAGCATTTTTCGCAGTGCGGTTTCGTCCGTGCTGTACAGACATCCCGCCCGTGATAGACAAGCCGGTGACAGAAATCGCTCCCTTCTTCCGGCGGGATGATCTTCCACAGCGCCATCTCCACCTTCTTCGGCTCCTTTATCCCGTCCACAAGGCCGATCCGGTTCACAAGGCGGATACAGTGAGTATCGGTCACGATCGCCGGCTTCCCGAACACATCGCCCATAATGAGGTTGGCGCTCTTCCGTCCCACTCCCGGAAGCTTCAGAAGAGCGTCAAAATCATCCGGAACTTTTCCTCCGAACTCGTCCCGGATCATTTTCATGCAGGCGCTGATATCGCGCGCCTTGCTCTTTCCGAGCCCGCACGGCCTTACGATTTCTTCGATATCGCTGACCTCGGCATCCGCCAGTGCATTCACGTCCGGATACTTTTCATACAGCCCTTCGACCACAACATTGACTCTGGCATCTGTGCACTGCGCCGCCAGCCTGACGCTGACGAGCAGCTTCCACGCCTGATCATAGTCCAGAGTGCATCCTGCATCCGGATACTCTTTTTTCAGTCTCTCTATTACTTCCAGCGCCCGCTGTTTTTTCGTCATTTGTCTTCTCCTTTATCCTGCATTTCTCCGTCTTGTCTCTGATCTGCGTCCATCAGCCTTCTCAGCTCTTCCACAGTCTCCCTGAACCGTCTGGAAACAGCCGTAGGATTTCTCCTCAGATGTCCCGCGGCGCGGAGATATCTCCTGTCAGTCCTGGCGCCAAGCCTCTGGATCTCCTGCAGGATGCCATTCTTCAATTCTGCCAGTTCTTCTCTTCGCTCTTCTCCGATGAGCCCTTCCACTTTCGCCGGCAGTTCTTCCCTCAGCAGCATCTCCGCTCTCTCGGACAGCTCCAGCAGCATCCTCTTCTTCTGCTCCCTCTTCGCATGAATCTGTTCAATAAACGCGTTTCTGCGGCTGAGACGCTTCTGCTGAAGCTCCACAGAATATCTTCTGTAATCTTCAATCACTTCCCCGGATGCCGCTTTCAGTTTTTCCTGCATCCGGCTGATCTGCTTCTTGCTCTCCTCAAGCTGGACAAGAATATTCTTCATATCCATAGCCTCGTTGAAAGACTGGGTAAAATCAACCGCCGCAGCGGCAGTGAGGACTGCCGCAACCCCCTCTCCCATAGTAAAAGGGATCCTCAGAACCAGATCCTCCACCGGCACATGGATGACCCGCACCATCAAAACGGAAAAGAATCCCCAGCACAGAGACGCCATCGGACAAATGTGCCCGTTGATATTCCCCGGCTGCCCGCTGTAATCCCAATATCTCACATGGAAGAGACGCTCCATCGCAGCTCCGGTAAAATATTCCAGTATCGTAGCGCCGATCATCCCGACAAGAAATACAAGCGCCGCATTCTCCCTCACCGGGATCGTTCCGATCAAAATAACCAGCGCCCCGGAACCGTAGAGCGGCAGCATCGGTCCATGCATAAAACCACGGTTCACCCACCGCCGCTTTCTCACAGATACATAGCAGCTCTCCCACACCCAGCCGATGAAGCTGTAGAGAAAGAAAAACAAAATCCACTGCCACAGATAATACGCATGCGTCATTGCAACAGCCCTTTCCTATCGGTTAATGGAGGACGCCATCCTGTGATAAGTATGGCGCACTCCGCGGATCACTTTGCCGTATTCAAGAATATTTTCCGGGAGCGCCATGCCCACGTACCCTGAATCGCCCAGATGGTGGAGATCCGTCCCCGTCATCTTGCACATCAGGGCGATCTCACGGATCGTAGAGACATCCGCCCCCTCCTGCGAGGTACCGACCGCCGTGAGCGTCAGTTTCCCAAGACCATGCGCGCAGGATACAAGCCCGCGTATATACTCTGTAGTGATCCCCGGCACCGTCCCCGGAGCAGGCATCAGTATGACGTCAGCGCCGGCTTCGGCAAATGCCCTCACATCCTCTTCTGTAATGATATTTTCTCCGGATTCCGAGAGAATCCCTGCCGCGTGCATCTTGCCCGCGATCAGAAGGATCCGGTCTTTGAACCTCTCTCGGTACTGCCTCAGCGTACATACGATCGCCTGATTCGTCACTCCCACTCCCGGATTGCCTGTAAGGACAATAAAATCAGCCCCCATCTCGACGGCTCTCTCCGCATTCTCAAGAGTGCCGGCACGTCCTGACGTCAGTCTCCATTCGGAATTTGTATCGACTGTGCTCTCAATCCCTTCTTCCAGAGGCTCCAGGTTGATCCCTACCGCTCTTCCGGTCAGGCGCTTCACTTCGCGGATCGTATTCTCCGGCGCAGTATCGGGCAGACCGTTGATCACGGGATTTTTCACATCAAACAAATTCAATATAAGCATATCCGCGCCCATGGCCGCGGCAAGTTCCGCGTTCGTCACATCTCCGAGCATCGGCTGCACAGCTCCGATCGTCTCACATACGAGAACGCGCCCCTCGCTTCCCGCGATGGATTCCGCCAGCTCTTTCCCCGTCATCCCGGCAATCTCAGACGACGTACAATTCAAAAGTCTCTTCGCCATATTTCCTCCCGGTACTCAGGCTTTGCCCTCGATTTCCATGATCATATCCACCCTGCGCTGATGGCGTCCTCCCTCAAACTCTGTGTTCAGCCATGTCTCAACGATCATCTTCGCCAGCTCTGCCCCTACCACTCTCGCTCCGAACGCCAGGATGTTGCAGTTGTTATGGGCACGCGCCATCTTTGCAGTATAAGGCTCGCTGCACACAGCCGCGCGCACTCCCTTCACTTTATTCGCCGCCAGGGAAATACCGAGTCCGGTCCCGCAGATCAGGATTCCCTGTTCTACCTCCCCTGATGCGACAGCGCGTCCGACTGCCTCCCCGTATGCCGGATAGTCGCAGCTTTCTGCCGTGTATGTGCCGTAATCTACCACCTCATGTCCTTTTTCTTTAAGAAACTCCACAATTTCAGCCTTCAGCTCCAGCGCCGAATGGTCATTCCCGATTCCTATCTTCATGTATCTGCCCTTCCTTTCCTGTTCTTTCAGATATTGTAAAAATGCGCCGTCTCCACCGGACAGCTCTGTTACTATAATACCAAATATCCGAATTGAAGGCAATAAAAAGGGACGACCCGGAAAATCAGGCCGCCCTCTGCCGCCGCTGTCCTCTTCGAACTGTAGTTCTTACACCCATTCACGCCTTCCTACGCGGTTTTCTCTTTCCCCGCGCACAGCGCTTCATATTCCTTGAGCTTCTGCTTCGCAGCCGGGCTCAGGTATCTCGGCACCTGGATCTGAACAGTCACATACTGATCTCCATGCACCGCCGGGTCTTTGACGGAAACAATTCCTTTGCCGCGGAGCCGGATCTTTGATCCTGCCTGCGTGCCTTCTTTGATCCTGCACAAAACGTTTCCGTACAGAGTATTCACAACCGCTTCTCCGCCGAATACAGCGGTTGTGAAAGGAATATAAACCGTTGTATATACATCCATACCCTTTCGCTCGTATCCCGGCTTTGCCGTCACCTGCACCTTCAGAAGCAGATCACCGTTTTCCCCGCCGTTAGCTCCCGGCATTCCTTTGCCGCGGAGACGGACGCTCTTTCCGGAATCAATTCCTGCCGGGATGTGGACCTTCAGCGACTGCACTGCTCCGCCTGCGCTGCCCGGATCCTGAAGATGGATGATCTTATCGCATCCGAATGCCGCCTCATCAAAGCTTACTGTCACCTCAGCCGTCAGATCCGAGCCCTTCGTCCGGAAATTCCCGCCGAAATCCCCGTAGAACCCGCTGCCGAAACCACCGCTGCGCGAACTGCCGCTCCTCGAGCTTCCGCCGCCAAATCCGCTTCCTCCGAAGCTTCCCGACGTATCATGATGGAATATATCCCCGAAAATATCCTGAAACATGTCATCCATATTTCCGCCCTCAAAGTGGTATTCCCTGTAACCGCCGCCCGGTCCGCTGTATGCCTGGCGGTAAGCGCCGCCGTACGGACCGCTTCCCGCGCCTGTCTCGTCGAAAGCGGCATGGCCGAACTGGTCATACAGCTTCCTCTTCTCAGGATCGCTCAGGACATTATATGCCTCTGTTACTTCTTTGAACTTTCTCTCTGCTTCTGCATTATCCGGATTCATATCCGGGTGGTACTTCTTCGCAAGTTTTCTGTATGCTTTTTTGACCGCCGCCGCGTCTGCCCCCTTCGACAGGCCGAGCACATCATAATAATCTCTTTTCACTGCCATATCCATCACCCTCTTATTTCAAAGCTGCAATTTTCAAAATACTCAAATAAGGCCCCGGGAAGTCCCCGAGGTCAGAAAAATGTACACTTAAATTTTTATCCGCTGTATTGTCAATCTTCCTTCCCTTTCTCCGGAACGTCCATCGGCAGAACACGCTTACAAGCCATCCCCTCCCGCAGTGTTCTATTTGTAATATAGCAAATGCATTCCTTTGTGTCAAGAACTGGATGCTGAAAAAATGCCGTTTTAGGGAGCTTAAGCAGACAGCTCTTTGCTGCTTCCCGAATCAAACATCTGCTCAGGAGAGTCCCCTATATCTGTCAGATGCCTTTCCCCTTGAATCCCTCTCCGAACACTTCGCTCGTCTCCGTAAACACCAGAAATGCGTCGGCGTCAGCCTCCTGTACTGCGGTTTTCACAAGACCGGTCTCCGCCTTTGTACATGCGCAGAGAATGACGTCTCTGTGCATCCCGGTATATCCTCCGACTGCCGGCAGCGACGTAACGCCCCTTCCCGCCTTCTCACTGATCCCTGCTGCAATCTCTTTTCCTTTATCCGTTATGATGACCGCCAGCGCCCCTGCCCCGATTCCGTACAAGATTTTGTCAATCACAATTGCACAGACACCTGTGGAAGCCACACCATAGAGTACCGCGTCCACGTCGCCGAAAACAGGCCATCCCAAAAAGATCACAACCAGATCAATAGACAGCGTGATCACTCCGATCGACATGTACGGCCGTTTCTTCTTGATCGTCAGTGCAAGGAAATCAATTCCTCCTGAGGATGAACCCCTCATATAGAAAAGCGCCATGCCCGCGCCGAGGAAAACTCCTGAATATATGGCCGCCACCATCCTGTTTCCCTCGTACATCGGTGTAAACGGGAATATCACATCGAGTATCAGCGATGAGATGATCATCGTTTTTGCGCTTTTCGCGAGCAGCCTGCGCCCCACTGTTTTATAGCTGACAGCGGCAAGAGGGATATTAAGGAGGAGTGTCACTGTACCGACAGGAAGTCCCCATATGTGGTTCAGAATGAGCGCAAGCCCTGAGACCCCGCCGGGGGCAAAGCCCGCGTTTCCTGCAAAAGTATACAGGCCGGCAGCGTAGAAAACGCCGCCGGTGATGTCGTATATAAGATCTGCCGCTGTCTGCCTGATCAATGTCTCTCTTTTACTGGTCATTTCTCTTCTCCCGATACTGCGAATAGGATAAGCATATGCAGATTTAAAAAATGTATACTGTTAAAACCATGGAATAAAACCCCATAGGACATCTCTCGCGGGCTGGCGCCCTATGCCGAAACAAAGAAAAAGCCAAGGGAAAATGCAAGCACTTTCCCTTGGCTCTTACTTTATTTCGGCGCACGGCTTGCAGCCTTACGCGAACCTTACTCGATGATGGAAGCTACTGTTCCTGATCCTACTGTACGTCCACCCTCACGGATAGCGAATCTCAGACCTTCCTCCATAGCTACCGGATGAATCAGCTCAACTGTCATCTCTACGTGGTCACCAGGCATGCACATCTCTGTTCCTTCCGGAAGCTCGCAAACGCCTGTAACGTCTGTTGTTCTGAAGTAGAACTGCGGACGGTAGTTGTTGAAGAACGGAGTATGACGTCCACCTTCATCTTTTGTCAGAACGTAAACCTGGCATGTGAATTTTGTATGGCATTTAACTGTGCCCGGTTTGATCAGACACTGTCCTCTTTCGATCTCTGTTCTCTGGATACCACGAAGCAGAGCACCGATG
>CALWQS010000086.1 GCA_944383745.1 uncultured Mediterraneibacter sp.
GAGATGAAGGCAATCTTGTCAGCAGACAGAAACTGGGGGATCGGATACCAGAACAGGCTTCTGGTCAGCATCCCTTCGGATATGAAATTTTTCAGGCAGACAACGACAGGAAAGGTCGTGGTGATGGGGAGGAAGACTCTGGAGAGCTTCCCTAACGGACTGCCTCTGAAAAACAGGACGAATATCGTCCTGACGAAGAATAAGGATTACAGTGTGAAAGATGCGGTCATCGTGCACACGGAGGAGGAGCTTTTCGAGGAACTGAAAAAATACAGCGCAGACGATGTGTATGTGATCGGCGGCGAGAGCGTCTACCGCATGCTTCTTCCGTACTGCGACACCGTCTATGTGACGAAGATCGACCACGCGTTCCAGGCGGATACCTTTTTTCCGAATCTGGACGAGATGGACGAGTGGGAGATGACAGAAGAGGGGGAAGAGCAGACCTGCTTTGACCTGGAATTTGCGTTCACGAAATATGAGCGCCGAAAGGAAAACTCATGACAGTGAGAAAGAAAGGGATCATCCGCCGGAGAAAGGGAATCGGGATTCTGGCTGCCTGCGGGCTCATCTGCGGGAGCCTGCTCACCGGATGCGGGACAGGGCGCGCAGAGGATGCATCAGAGAAGGCGCAGGATGACGGCAGGATCAGCGTTGTCACAACGATCTTTCCTCAGTACGACTTTGTCCGCCAGATCGCCGGGGACAGTGTGGATTTGAAGATGCTGTTAAAGCCGGGGGAGGAGACGCATTCCTATGAGCCGACGCCGCAGGACATCATCGCGATACAGAACAGCGATATCTTCATCTACGTGGGCGGCGAGAACGACGCCTGGGTGGAGGATATCCTGGATTCCATGCCCGACGCCGGGATGCGCACGCTGAAGCTCATAGACTGTGTGGACACAGTCGAGGAGGAGCATGTGGAGGGCATGCAGGAGCAGCCGGGACACAGCCACGAGGAGGAAGAGTATCACGGAGATGAGACAGAGGAGGCGCATTCTGTGCATGAGATCGACGAGCATGTGTGGACGTCCCCGGTCAATGCGTCCGCGATTGTGGATGAGATCAAGGAGCTGCTCGCCCAGACAGACCCGGAGAATCGACAGAGATATGAGGAAAATGCAGAGGCATACGAGGCGGAGCTTGCCGCTCTTGACGCCGCGTTCCGGGAGGTTGTGGACAATGCGGGGCGCAGGCTGGTCATCTTCGGAGACCGATTTCCGTTCCGCTATTTTGCGGATGAGTACGGGCTGGACTATTATGCGGCGTTTCCCGGGTGTGCTTCCGATACAGAGCCCAGCGCGGCTGTCATGGCGTTTCTCATCAATAAAGTGGCTGAGGAAAAAGTACCGGCAGTCCTGAAAATGGAGCTGAGCAATGAGAACATTGCCAATGCCATTGCCGAGGCGACGGGAACCGAGGTGAGGACGTTCTACAGCTGTCACAACCTGACGGCAGAGGAGTTCGAGAGCGGGGAGACATATTTGAGCATGATGCAGAAAAACGTTGAGACTCTGAAGGAGGTATTGAACTGATGGCGCTGATCAAGTGTGAAAATGTATCCATCGGATATGAAGGACAGACCGTGGTCCGCGATCTGAACTTCCAGATCAATCCAGGGGATTATCTGTGCATCGTCGGGGAGAACGGCTCGGGAAAGAGTACCCTCGTCAAGAGCCTTCTCGGCCTGAAATCCGTGGAAGGCGGAAGGATCGTGTTCGGGGACGGGCTGAAGCAGAACGAGATCGGATACCTGCCCCAGCAGACTGATGTCCAGAAGGATTTCCCGGCAAGCGTGTATGAGGTGGTGCTCTCCGGCAGGCTCAACAGCAGAGGCCTGAAGCCTTTTTACACAGCAGCAGATAAGCAGCAGGCGTATGAGAAGATGGAGATCCTGGGAATCCGGGATCTGGCGAAGCAGTGTTTCCGCGATCTCTCGGGCGGACAGAGGCAGAGAGTTCTCCTTGCCAGGGCGCTCTGCGCCACGAAGACGCTGCTTCTGCTGGACGAGCCTGTGACCGGCCTGGATCCTATCGTCACGGCGGAGTTCTATCAGCTCATCAGCCGGATCAACAGAGATTCCGGCATCGCGGTGGTGATGGTCTCCCATGATATCGAGAGCGCGGTGGAATATGCAAGCCATATCCTGCATCTGCAGGAAAAGGTGCTGTTCTTCGGCACGGCGGAGGATTACCGCAGAAGCCGGGTGGGCAGGACATTTCTCGGAGGTGACCGGAATGATTGAGACATTGATTGAAATGCTTTCGTATCCCTTCATGGTGCGCGCATTTATCGTGGGCGCTATGGTGGCGCTCTGCTCTGCGCTGCTCGGAGTGAGCCTGGTCCTGAAGAGATATTCGATGATCGGGGACGGGCTTTCCCATGTGGGCTTCGGCGCTCTCGCGGCGGCAGCGGCTCTGAACGCAGCGCCGCTTGCGGTGGCGATCCCGGTGGTGATCCTGGCGGCTGTCCTTCTCCTTCGGATCAGCGGGAACAGCCAGATCAAGGGCGACGCCGCGATCGCGCTGATCTCCACAAGCTCGCTTGCAGCGGGCGTGATGGTGATCTCGCTTTCCACAGGAATGAATACAGACGTATACAATTATATGTTCGGCAGCATCCTGGCGATGAGCGGGGAGGATGTAGTGCTCAGCGTCATTCTCTCAGCGGTTGTGCTTGTGCTCTTTATCTTTTTCTATCAGAAGATCTTTGCGATCACGTTCGACGAGACGTTTGCCCGGGCGACAGGCGTGAAGGCAGGGCTGTACAACACGCTGATCGCGGTGCTTACCGCGGTGACGATCGTGCTCGGGATGCGGATGATGGGCGCGCTGCTCATCTCCAGCCTGATCATTTTTCCGGCGCTTACGTCCATGCGTGTGTGCAGGACGTTCCGCGGCGTGGTGATCAGCGCGGCTGCCGTCTCGGTGGTGTGCTTCGCCGCAGGGATCACAGTGTCCTACCTGTGCGCGGCTCCGGCAGGGGCGAGTGTGGTGATGGCGAATATCGCCGTACTGGTAATCTTTGCTGTGATCGGCGCGCTGAGAAATCTCGGGACCCGCAGCAGATGAAGCTGAGGCTGTAACAGTTCAGCACGCGCCATCCTTTATGGCTGAACTGTTGTCTTGGGTTAAAAAAGATCAAGAATATGCGATTGACAAAGATAATAATACACACTATAATGTATTTAAATTTCAGCTTTTCAGACTATAATGAAATGCAGTGACAAGGAGGAGTACACAGTTTTCTGATGCAAAGAGAGGAGATGGAAGGTGAGAATCTCCGTGAAGGGACTGTGGAAGTAGCCTTCGAGCAGT
The DNA here is from genome assembly GCA_944383745.1 of uncultured Mediterraneibacter sp. Taxonomy (GTDB): domain Bacteria; phylum Bacillota; class Clostridia; order Lachnospirales; family Lachnospiraceae; genus Mediterraneibacter. The sequence goes on from CALWQS010000086.1 coordinate 3,321, forward strand.
GGACCGAACGGCAGGCGGCAGGATGCAGGAAGCGGCGCAGAGCCGCGGACGGCATACCGGCAGATGCACAAGTAGGCTCCAACGTTTTTCCCGCGTTACAGGGAAGCGGTATCGGAATCACGGGACAGCATCCGGTTCGGATGAGCGTCGGAAATCGGATTCCCGTATCGGCAGAGCGCAGAGGATTTTCTCTGAATTTAGGTGGTAACACGGATGAAAGATTCGCCCTAAGCATTTCGGTGCTTGGGGCTTTTTCTTTCCGGAGCAGGAGCTGCCGCAGAGAGGCGGCTCAGGCGCAGGATAGATGCCGTGGGGCATGCTGAGAAAAAGGAGGTAGCAAATTGAGACAGATTACTGGAAACAAATTACTGGTGAGAGCATTAAAGGAAGAAGGAGTGGACACGATCTTCGGGTATCCCGGAGCGTGCACCATCGACATCAGCGACGAGCTGTATAAACAGAATGATATCAGGGTCATCCTGCCGAGACATGAGCAGGCCCTGGTCCACGAGGCGGACGCCTATGCGAGGACGACGGGGAAGGTCGGCGTATGTCTGGTGACGAGCGGGCCTGGCGCGACCAATCTTGTGACAGGCCTGGCGACGGCGAACTATGACAGCGTGCCGCTTGTCTGCTTTACAGGGCAGGTGGCGAGACACCTGATCGGAAATGACGCTTTTCAGGAGGTTGACATTGTCGGTATCACGCGCAGCATCACAAAGTACGGCGTGACAGTGCGCAGAAGGGAAGATCTGGGGAGGATCATCAAGGAGGCGTTCTATATCGCAAGGACAGGAAGGCCCGGGCCGGTCCTCATCGACCTCCCGAAGGACGTGATGGGAGAGCTGGGAAGCGCGGAATATCCGGAGAACGTGAATATCCGCGGATATAAGCCGAATACGAGTGTCCACATGGGACAGCTCAAGCGCGCCCTCAAGATGCTGAAGAAAGCGAAACGGCCGCTCTTCCTCGCCGGAGGAGGAGTGAATATCGCCAGGGCAAACGCGGTGTTCACCGAAGTCGTGGACAAGACGAAGGTCCCGGTAGTGACGACGATCATGGGGCGGGGAGCCGTTCCCACGACGCATCCGCTGTTTATCGGCAATCTCGGCATGCACGGGGCGTACGCCGCGAATATGGCGGTGAGCGAATGTGATCTTCTGTTCTCCATCGGAACAAGATTCAACGACCGAATAACCGGCAAGCTCCATGCGTTTGCCCCGAAGGCGCAGATTGTCCACATCGACATCGATACGGCGTCGATCTCCAGAAATATCCATGTAGACGTGCCGATCGTGGCGGACGCGCTGGAGGCTGTCACCAAGATGAACGAGTATGTAGAGCCGTGCGAGACAGAGAAGTGGATGAAGCAGATCGAGGCGTGGAAGGAAGAGCATCCGCTGACGATGAAGAACCGCGCGCAGATGGGGCCGAAGGATATCATCGATGAGATGAACCGCCAGTTTGATGACGCCATCATTGTGGCGGACGTGGGACAGCACCAGATGTTCGTGGCACAGTACGCGGAGATCACGGAGAAGAAGCAGATGATCATGTCCGGCGGGCTCGGGACAATGGGATACGGCTTCCCGGGAGCGATCGGAGCCCAGCTCGGCAATCCGGATAAGAAAGTCATCGCAGTATCCGGAGACGGCGGCATGCAGATGAACATTCAGGAGTTTGCGACCGCTGTCCTTGAGGAGCTCCCGCTGATCCTCTGCGTATTTAACAACGAGTATCTCGGGATGGTGCGGCAGTGGCAGAAGCTGTTCTACGGAAAGCGCTACGGCATGACGAATCTCCGCTCCGGCGCCCTCTACCGGAGGACGAACGGGGAGGAGATGCCGGAGTACACCCCGGACTTTGTCAGGCTGGCGGAGAGCTACGGAGCAAAGGGCATCCGCGTGACGAAGAAGGAAGAGATCGCAGCCGCATTCGAGGAAGCGAAGAAAAACGAGAAGACGCCGACTCTGATCGAGTTTATCATCGACCCGGAGGAGCTGGTCTATCCGATGGTAAAACCGGACGGAACGCTGGAAGAGATGATCATAGAGTGTTAAGCCCGAGAGCCGCCGCATGAAGAGGCGGGCGTAGCCTGCATTCGTGCAGAGGCGGGAATGCGCGGGCATTCTTAAGGAAAGGAGAAAATAGTATGGACAATAATATGAAAAAGAGATGGATCTCCCTCTATGTAGAGAACCAGGTGGGCGTGCTTTCCAAGATCTCGGGGCTGTTTTCGGGAAAGTCATACAATCTTGACAGCCTGACAGTAGGGACAACAGAGGATCCGACGGTATCAAGGATGACGATCGCCACAGTGAGCGACGACGAGACATTCGAGCAGATCAAGAAACAGCTCAACCGTATGGTGGAGGTCATCAAGGTGATCGATTTTACAGATATTTTTGTCAGGATGAAAGAGATCCTGTATGTCAAAGTATTAAAATGTACGCCGGAGGACAAGGTGGAGGTGTTCCAGATCGCCGAGACGTTCAAGGCGAAGGTCATCGACTACGGAAGAGACAGCGTGCTTGTGGAATTTGTCCAGACGGCGACAAAGAACGACGCGGTCGTAAAACTGATGAAGGAAGAGTTCCGCACGATCGAGGTCGTCAGAGGCGGAAGCGTGGGAATTGAGTCGATCAGTATGATGGAGAGGTAGCCGCGTCAGGTGTGAAATGTAATGCGGTCGCAGGACTCCTGGCAAAAAACAGAGCGCACTCTTGATTTTTCATAATGATAGTATTATAATGGCACCGTAGAAAGTTAAGGAACTGCAAGAGGCAGAAGAATGGAGGAGTTACAATGGAGAAGAAAAACATCGACTGGGAAAATCTCGGGTTCGGTTACATACCTACAGACAAAAGATATGTGGCAAACTATAAGGACGGAAAATGGGATGAGGGAGCGCTGATCGATGATCCGAATATCGTGATGAACGAGTGTGCCGGAGTCCTTCAGTATGCACAGACTGTGTTTGAGGGGATGAAAGCGTACACGACAGAGGACGGACACATTGTAACCTTCCGTCCGGACCTGAACGCATCCCGTATGGTGGATTCTGCAAAGCGCCTTGAGATGCCGGTATTTCCGGAGGACCGTTTTGTTGACGCAGTGGTACAGACAGTAAAAGCGAACGCGGCGTATGTTCCGCCTTACGGATCAGGAGCCACCCTGTATATCAGGCCGTACATGTTCGGCATCAATCCGGTCATCGGCGTGAAGCCGGCGGACGAGTACCAGTTCAGAGTATTCACTACACCGGTAGGACCGTACTTCAAGGGCGGCGTAAAGCCGATCACGATCTGCGTCTCAGATTTTGACCGCGCGGCGCCGCACGGGACAGGACATATCAAGGCGGGACTGAACTATGCGATGAGCCTCCATGCGATTGTGACAGCGCATGCGAACGGATTCGATGAGAATATGTATCTTGATTCTGCGACAAGGACCAAGGTCGAGGAGACAGGCGGAGCGAACTTCCTGTTCGTCACAAAGGACAACAAGATCGTGACTCCGCACTCCACAACGATCCTTCCGTCCATCACAAGGAGATCGCTGATGTATGTTGCAGAGCATTATCTCGGACTTGAGGTCGAGGAAAGAGACGTCTACTTTGACGAAGTGAAAGACTTCGCAGAGTGCGGACTGTGCGGTACGGCGGCAGTCATCTCGCCGGTAGGCAAGGTCGTAGACCATGGCAGAGAGATCTGCTTCCCGAGCGGAATGGAGAAGATGGGACCGGTGATCCAGAAACTGTACGATACGCTGACAGGAATCCAGATGGGCCATATCGAGGCGCCGGAGGGATGGCTGAAGGTGATCGAGTAGCCGGAAAAGGGCCGGAAGGCGCCCGGAGCTCCAACAGCAGAGAGAATAGAAAAGCGAAAGAAGCAGCTTTCGGAAAGAATGAACTCCGAAGGCTGCTTCTTTTATGTATCTGTCCGGGATCTGCCCGATGTATCTGTCCAAGGCCCGCCCGGTCAAAGTCATAGATCGAAAAGATGGGTCGCGATATTGAAGTAGATCAGTATCGAGAAGATATCCACCAGCGTTGTGATCAGCGGGGAGGCCATGAGCGCAGGGTCAAGGTGGACCCTGCTTGCAAGGAGCGGCAGCGTGCATCCGATCATCTTGGAGATGACGACAGTTCCCACAAGCGACAGCGCGATGACGAGCGCAAGGTTCGGGTCTCCATACTGGATCATGATGCGGATTCCGTTGGAGACGGCAAGCACAGCGCCCACGATCAGCGAGATGCGGAACTCCTTGAAGACAACCTTGAAGATGTCACGGAAATGGATCTGTGACAGCGCCAGCCCGCGGATGATCAGAGTGGAACTCTGCGAGCCGCAGTTCCCGCCGGTGTCCATCAGCATAGGGATGAACGAGACGAGCAGGGGGATCGCGGCAAAGGCGTTCTCATAGCTGCTGATGATCGTTCCTGTGATGATCGAGGTGAACATCAGGATAAGGAGCCATGGGATGCGGTTCTTTGCGTGGGCGAATACAGAAGTATCAAAGTACGTCTTCTCGCTGGGATTGATCGCGGCCATCTTCGTGATGTCCTCCGTCGCCTCGTCTACCATGACGTCCATCGCATCGTCGAAGGTGACGATACCTACCATGTAGTCCTCCTCGTCGAGGACGGGAAGGGCGATCAGGTCATATTTGGTAAAGAGCCGCGCAACCTCCTCCTGGTCTGTGTGGGTGCGCACGAAGATGAGCTCTGTCTCCATCAGTTCTTCGATGCGCATATCATCTTCCCCGGTCATCAGCTCTTTGGCCGATACAGTGCCGATGAGTTTCCGCTGCTCTGTCACATAACAGGTATAGATCGTCTCCTTGTGGATTCCCGTGTGCTTGATATGCAGCATTGCCTGTGCGACTGTCATATCCCGGCGCAGGCTCACGTATTCTGTCGTCATGATGCTGCCGGCGCTGTCGTCCGGGTAGTTCAGCAGTTCATTGATCTTGACGCGGTCATCCGGGGAGACGGCGCCGAGGATCCTGCTGACAAGGTTGGCGGGAAGTTCCTCGAGTATATCCACTGTGTCGTCCATATACAGGTCGTCCAGAAGCTCTTTTAACTCTTTTTCCGTGAAGATCTCGACCAGATAGGACTGCATGGATGCATCCATGTTGGCAAACACTTCAGCGGCCTTGTCCTTCGGGATCAGGCGGAATGCGAGCGCAAGCTCTTTATCTTCCAGGTCCGACAGGAGCGAGGCTATGTCCACTTCGTTCATTACATCCAAAATACTCCTCACAGCTTTGAACTGGCGCTGCCGGAGAAGCTTTACAAAAATATCTCTGTTCATAATAATGCACTCTCTTTCTCTTATTTTCGTCTTTTAAGCTGCACAAGTGATAACCGGCGCCAGAGTCCATAACCTCACCTCCCTTTTTCATATAAATGATCCGGTATGGACAGAGGTCTTTTTAGAAAAATGCAAAGAAAAGGACCCCGTCAATGCCTGGACAATGACGGAGTCCGAAAGAGACTCTTCTTTAAAAACAAATGCACCGTCCAAGCTTTAGTATCGCAGGGCATATCAATTGCATTAGGCAGCGCCTTCACGACGCAGCCTGCTGACCAACACTTTGTGTCTCCACAATCTCGCGGCAGCAATCTTCGGGATATACCCAATCCCTGCGGTAACCTCACCTACCGAAATGATGTATTCTTTTTTACGTGAATATTGTAGTTCGGGAAAAGGGCGGTGTCAAGAGAAAATTCTAAAATAACCAACAGGTGAAAAACATTACTCTGTCAAGAATCGGAAGTCAACATTTCTTTGTACAATCCAAGATCATCTTTCGGTTACAGGGATTCTGATATATTTTTTAAAATTATGGATCACATATGGTAAAAATGTGATATCCTGTCATTATCCGAGAGAATTACTAAAACATCTGGAAAAAGTCCGGGGAATGCATAAAGAATATCAGGGAGGCGGCATTTATTATCTTACAGGAGATCCGATCCCCATGCAGCTTCTAATCGCTCCACGGATGTCAGACGAAGAAAATTACTGGATTCAAAGCATGCGGACTGATCTTCACGCAGGCGAAGAGATACGGAAGCTGATGAGAGAATATGAGAAACACAGGAAATCGAAAGACTATACTGCTGTGATGAATCTGATCACAAGGGCAAACTGGGAACAGATGGAGGTGGAAAAGAAGATGTGTGATGCATTAAATGAACTGTTTGCGGAAGAGTTGAAAGAAGCGGATAATAAGGGGAGAACAGAAGGAAGGCGTGAAATGATCTTTGCATTTTTAAAGGCAGGCGCAGACATTAAGATGATCAAAGAGGCAAGCGGTTTAAATGAGGAGGAGATCGAATCAATCCGCAGAGAGATGGAGCAGTAAGTTATCTAAAATCATAGACATCGCAGGATCAAATACGTCGGGGGAAAGTTCCCTGTCTATTGATCTGGGAAAATATGGCGGGGAAATTATGAAGCTGCAAAGTACGAAATGAACGAGGCGAACGCGGCAAAAGATTCAGATGAAAATTGCTGTGGAATCTGCTATAATCGTATAGTGGAACTGTAAAAGGTTCTGATAATAATTATGTATGGAAAAGAGGATCAGATCATGGAGTATAAGAT
>CALWQS010000087.1 GCA_944383745.1 uncultured Mediterraneibacter sp.
GAAAAAGCAGCAGTAATCTATCCATACTGCTGCTTTTTTTGCGCGATACGCCCGGGATTTCAGCCGGTGAGTGAAAAATGGGTGTACAAAATAGCATAAAAAATGAAGGAATAGTAGAAATTTTTATGAAAATCAAATAATTTTGTATGTAAATCGGGAAATTATGGGTGTATATTTGTTACAGTGGGTCAATAAGCAAAAAAACAGGCCCGGAAAAGGAGGTAAATTTCTTATGAAAAAGAGGAGCAGGGCATTATCCCTTCTGCTCACTGCGGCTCTTGTCGGAACGATGGCTCCGACATCAGGCCTGACGGCATATGCGGCAGGCGGGACGTCGGCGGACGGACTGGAACCGGCGGAGAGTATCGCGGCAGATGTGGACAAAGTGAAGTTCACGCATCAGGAATGGACCGGAAACGATTATACAGACGTTGACGGGAATCAGGTTGATGCAGAGGACGTCTTCGGGATCAACCGTGAGGATGCGTCCACGTCGATCATTCCTTATCAGTCGGCAGAGACTGCAGCGGGAGCGGTATGGGATTACAATGCCAGAGAAAACTCAACGTATCTTCAGCTTCTGAACGGAGAGGACTGGGAGCTTAACATTTTCCAGAACCAGACAGAAGCGGAGAAGTATCTGACAGCAGGTGAGAACGGCTTTATGGACGCAGATTTTGACGCAGCCGCAAACGGCTGGGCAGAGGTAGAAGTCCCGAGAAGCTGGACAACCTACTGGGATACAGATTTTACTTTCAAAGACTTTACTATTTACACCAACACGCAGATGCCGTGGCAGTCAAAGTATGACACCGGCGTCTATGTGCCGAAGGCGCCGACAAACTATAATCCGGTCGGATTATACAGGAAGACATTTACAGTGGGCGATGATCTCCTGAAGGACAACAACAGGATCTACATCCACTTCCAGGGTGTGGAATCAGCTTACTATGTATATGTCAACGGCAAAGAAGTGGGCTACAGCGAGGATACCTTCAGCCCGCATAAGTTTGATATCACAGATTACCTCGTGGACGGCGAGAATACACTGGCCGTAGAGGTACATAAGTTCTGCGACGGTACCTGGTTCGAGGATCAGGATATGCTCTATGACGGCGGTATCTACAGAGACGTCTATCTGACCGGCGAGCCGCTTGTTCAGGTGAAGGACTATACCGTCCGCACAGATCTGGATGAGAACTATGAGGACGCAGTCCTTCAGATCTCGGCAGATATCAGAAACCTCGCTTCCTCCGATGTGGAAGGATGGAGCGTAAATGTACAGGCGTTCGACGAGAGCGGCAGTGCGATCGCATCGGGAAGCATTCCGGTGGAGAGCCTTGCTTCCACAGAGACGGCGACGTTTGCAGGCGAGATCAATGTAGAGAGCCCTGAGCTCTGGTCTGCAGAGCACCCGAATCTCTATGCCCTTGTCCTGACGCTGACAGACGGCAGCGGAGACGCAGTGGAGATCCTTTCCACACAGCTCGGATTCCGTGAGATCGAATTTACATCTACGGAAGTGGACAGCAATTACAATGTCACAACGACCGAGTGGGATCCGATCACGATCAACGGCGAGCGTCTTCTCTTAAAGGGAACGAACCGCCACGATTCCGATCCGTATTATGGGCGCGCGGTGCCGCAGTCCACGATGCTTGAGGATGTCATGCTGATGAAGGAGTACAACCTCAACGCAGTCAGAACATCCCATTACAGCAACGACGACTACTTCTACTGGCTGTGCAATAAGTACGGCCTGTACATGATGGGCGAGACCAACCTGGAGAGCCATGCCCTGATGAACGACAATGCGGGCAAGGGACTTTTCTATGAGCTTGCAATGGACCGCACGGAGACGTCCTACAAACGTCTGAAGAACAATCCGGCGATCGTCATCTGGTCAATCGGAAACGAGATGGTCTATACGTCAGACCCGAATACATCGAACGGCATGTTCCGCGATATGATCTGGTACTTCAAGAACAACGACCCGACAAGACCGGTTCACAGTGAAGGACAGAATGATTCCATGGGAACGGATATGGGAAGCAATATGTATCCGACTGTGGACACAGTACAGGGAAGAGCCGGGGAAGGCAGAATCCCGTATGTGCTCTGCGAGTACAACCACGCGATGGGCAACTCCGTCGGCAATATCAAGGAATACTGGGATGCGATCCGCAGCGCGGACAATATGCTCGGCGCATTTATCTGGGACTGGACAGACCAGTCAAGGGCGATCTCCCTTGATACACTGGGAAGCGTCTACTCTGTTACAGACAGAACCGGCGTAGAGGCGACAGCTTACGGAGAAGACAGCAACTGGAAGACTGACGGCGATGAAGAGACGCTGAACGGCGGCGTATCCTTCAGCGGATACACGATTATGGATGACAATACGAAATATAACGCGGCCCTTTCAGGAAGCGGAAAATCGTTTACGTTTGAAGTTATCGTGAAGCCGGCTTCCGAGTCACAGAACAGCGTACTGCTGTCCAAGGGCGACAATCAGGTTGCTCTGAAGACGCAGAGCTCTGGCGTAGGGCTGGAATTCTTCGTATACAACAATAATTCCTGGAAGAACTGTACATGCAGCTTCCCGGAAGACTGGGTAGGCAACTGGCATCAGGTAGTCGGAACCTATGATTCCGGAACACTGACGATCTACATCGACGGCGTGCAGATGAATACAAACACGGTAGAAGACAGCATTGCAGCATCAGGCGAGCCGGTGGGCGTTGGCTATGACGCTGTCCACGGCAGAAAAGTTGACGGCGAGATCTCTATCGCGCGTATCTACAACAGAGCGCTGACACTCGATGAGATCAATGCACAGAACTCCTCATCCCCGGCAATCGGATCTGACGATGAGAGCGTGCTTCTCTGGCTGGACTATGCAGACGAGCACTCTTCCGCAGAGGTTTCCGGATGGGATTACTATGCTGAGGATTATGCAATCGCAAATCTGTATGCAGACGAGGCGGCAGGACATTATTATGGCTACGGCGGCGACTGGGGCGAGTCCCCGAACGACAACAGCTTCTGCCAGAACGGTCTGGTGAGCCCGGACAGGACACCGCAGCCGGAGCTGTATGAAGTGAAATATCAGTATCAGAACTTCTGGTTCAGCGCAGACGTGAATCAGCTGAACAACCGTGAAGTTTCCGTATACAATGAAAATAACTTTACGAATCTGAACGAGTACGACGTCAGCTACGAGCTTGTGGAAAACGGAATCGTAATTGACGAAGGCATCATTTCAGACGTGGACGTTGCTCCGCAGACGACAGGAACGCTCAAAGTTCCGTTCAATATGCCGGAGAACGCCAAGGCAGGCAGCGAGTATTACCTGAATATTTCTGTGACGCTGAAGGAAGCGGAAGACTGGGCGGATGCAGGCGCTGAGGTGTCCTGGGTTCAGATCGCGGTTCCGGCTACAGTAGAGCAGAGCGCTCCGGAGATCAGCGATAAGGATGTTATCGTAACAGAGGAAGACGGTGCGTATGAGGTTGTCGGAGAAGACTTCAGCTTCTCGATCGACGCTGCGACAGGTACAATGGAAAACTACACATTCCAGGGCGAAGTGCTTGTGGAAGAGGGACCGTCCCCGAACTTCTGGAGAGGCCGTGTTGAGAATGACTACAACGCAGGAAACTGGGGAACATTTGACACAAGATGGAAGAGCGCTGCTGATACGATCAATGTAGAGAGCATCGAGACTTCCGAAAACGAGAGCGGACAGACGGTGATCACGGCGAACCTGACGCTTCCAAACGCAGGCGATACTTCTGTGGTTATGACTTATACGATCAACGGCGACGGACAGATCACAGTCAACATGAAAGTAGACGCTACGCAGAGCGGAATGGGAGCATTCCTGAGAGTAGGCTCCATGATGACCCTCCCGGCAGGATTTGAGGATGTGACATGGTACGGCAACGGGCCGGTCGAGACATTCAACGACAGATCCACCAATGCAAGACAGGGAATCTATGAGAATACAGTAAGCGAATTCTTCTTCCCGTTCCTGGCAGTGGACGACAGCGGAAACCTCACAGAGGTGAAGTGGATCCAGGTTAAGAATGACAACGGCGACAACGGGCTTCTGATCGCAGCTTCCGATACGGTTGAGGCAAGTGCTCTTCACTTTACGCCGAACGACCTGGATGCGGTAGATCATCCGTATATGCTGACACCGAGGGATGAGACGATCCTGAGCGTCAACTATGGCTCACTCGGAACAGGCGGCGCGACATGCGGACAGGCTCCGCTGTCACAGTATCAGCTTCCGAACAACCGTGTCTATGAGTGGGAATACACAATGATGCCGGTTGCAAATGATGCGGATACAGAGACAGTCATCGATACTGCGATGGCTTATCATACAGTAGAGTCCTTTGACCAGGATGCATACGATCAGCAGAGGGCTGACGAAGTGATCCAGGCAGTGGACGAGTTCGTTGTTTACGATTACAGCCAGATGGATGCGGCGGCAGAACTCCAGGCATCTTATGATGCCCTGACAGACGCGCAGAAAGAGCTTGTGAATGCGGATGTGAACCGCGAAGAGCTTATTGCTTCCTATATGGAAGAAATCCAGGCGCTGGAAGGATACGATACTTACATTCCGGATCAGAGCAAGAACGGCCTGAAGATCCCGTATGAGACGTCAGCTTCCTTCTCTAAGAAGGCAGAAGGCGTTGTGATGAGCGGAAATCTTGCAGTTCCGTTTAACGATGTGCTTGACCCGGTACTTGAGGGAGACAGCTCCTTCACAATCGAGGTTAATGTAACTCCGACAGGACAGCCGCAGTACAACATGTTCGCAGGAAAAGGCGACTATGCATTTGCGCTGCGCTCCATGTCAGGAAGCGTTGACTTCCATATCTATGCAGGCGGAAGCTGGAGAGCGATCCAGGCTGATATGCCGGCAGAGCTTGAGGCGAACTGGCTGAACAATGAGCACCAGATCGTCGGTACTTACAACGCAGAGACGGATACGATCGCGGTTTACGCGGACGGCGTGCTTCTGCAGGAGGCTGCGACAGGAACAGCGGATGGCGTAGCACATTCTGATTATAACTTTACGATCGGAGCGTGCCCGTCTACAGGAAGAACCTCCGCGGCAGACTTCAACGATGTACGCATCTACAGCAAGGCGCTGACAGCAGACGAGGTCGCAGGACAGTACGCTGATACTCCGGCAATCGGAGCTGACGACGCGAGCGTAGAGCTGTGGGTAGACTTTGAAGAGTTTATCCATGAGACAGAGGCACAGATCAGCAGCGTGACACTGGATCCGGCAGGCGCGTCCATCGAGCAGGGCTCTGTTATGAACTTTGCAGTTAAGGCGGACATCGCAGACGCAGAGATCACGAGCGCTGACTGGGCAGTGACAGACGGAGAAGGCAGTCCGGTGGAAGGTATCACAGTGACGCCTGACAGTGAGAATGCGGCAATAGCGGCAGTAGCGGTTGCTGACACTGTGGAAGCAGGGACAAAGGCAGTCGTGAGCGCGGCAAATGTAAACGGCAATCCGGATCTTTACGCGGAGGCGGAGATCGTGGTTACTGAGCCGAAGATGATCGTTGATTCCAGCCGCAACGGACTGGATACAAGAATGCCTGAGACACTTCAGTTCGCACAGGCAGAAGACGGAACCAGCAATGCGGTTCAGGGATACTTTACAGTCAACGATCCGGAGCAGATCGTAAACGATGCTATGACAAACGGCAGCAGCTTTACAGTTTCTTCAAGAGTGTATGTTCCGGCATCTGTGGCGAGCGACGCGACGGGAACAATGGAGAATGCTGAGAAGCATACAATGATTGCAAGTATCGGTGATAATTCCTTTGCTTACAGGATCTACTATGACAAGAACAGAGCTCTTCTGAAGATCGACGCTTATGTGAGCGACGGAAATGCGTGGGATCAGGCGTCCTCCGAGGCTCTTGACAGCAGCTTCCTTGACGCATGGCATACGCTGACAGTGACATATGACCCGGCAGCAGGGCTGAGCATCTACATTGACGGCGTGCTGAACGGACAGGCAGAACCGGAAAATGTAGCGAATGTGAACAAGAACAGCGAGATGTTCTCCGTGGGCTATGAGCCGCAGAAGACGACAAGATATTCTGAGCTGACATTCGACCAGGTTGTCGTATACAGCGAAGCCCTTACGGCAGACCAGCTTGCAGAGAACCACAGCGCTTCTGATGAGAACGTAGTGCTCTGGCTTGACTTCGATGAGAATCCGTCGGAGGAGCCGGCAGAACCGCTTAGAACTGAAATCCTTGAGTTCACGCTTGAGCTTGCAAACGCACAGTCAACAGAGGGCGTTGTGCCGTCAGTGGCAGAGCTCTTTGAGCAGGCGAAAGCAGACGCGCAGGCGATCCTTGACGCGGTGGCGGCAGGAGATGCTTCTGTTACGCAGGAACAGATCGACAGCTGCTGGCAGAATCTGATCGACGTGATGCAGCATCTGTCCTTCATGCAGGGCGACAAGACCAATCTTGAGAAGGTGATCGCGTTTGCTGCTGAGATCGAGGCGAAGCTTGACGGTTACGTTGAGGCAGGACAGGCAGAGTTCATCGACGCGCTGGCGGCGGCAAGGTCAGTTTACGACGACGCGGACGCTATGCAGGATGAAGTGGACGACGCGTGGATGACGCTTCTTAAGACAACATCTGACCTCCGTCTGAAGGCAGATAAAGCAGCTCTTGAGGAACTGATCAACGCGGCGGAGAGTGTTGATGTATCCGCATACACAGAGGACAGCGTACAGGTATTTAAGGCGGCATTTGCCAATGCCCTGAATGTACTGGCGGACGATACTCTTTCCGAGGACGACCAGGATGTAGTGAACGAGGCGGCTGAGCAGCTTGCGGCAGCGCAGAGTGCACTGGTTGTGAAAGACACAGCATCCGAACCGGATACGCCGGGACAGGGAACAGATGATCCGGCACAGACGGAGAATCCGGACCAGAATGCAGGCGGAAGCTCTGACCAGGGCGCAGGAACAATCGTTGCGGACAACGGCGGAGCATCAGGCAGCAGCACAAATAACAGCGGAACCAATGCGGCAGCGAAACCGGCTTCCGGAAGCAATGCGGTGAAGACCGGAGACAGCGCGGCTCCGATCGCGGGAACTGCAGCGGTTATGGCTCTTGCAGCAGCGGCAGCAGTGCTCGTTCTTAAGAAAAAAAGAGCATAGGCGGACTTCTCTAAAGAAGGAAGCACAGAAACAAAAGACACAGGGGCCGCCGGGTAACAGCGGTGTTTGACTCCTGACATACAGGGAAGGGACAATTCCAGAAAATTCGGGCTTTTGAAAAACCGGATTTCCTGCCGGATTGTCTCTTCCTTTTTGCTTTTCAGAGCTTTGTACGCTGTTAGGCAAAATACTTTGATGGATGTGAGTTCCGCAAAGGATTTGCGGCGAACAGAAAATGGTAAATTTATACAAAAATATAAAATAAAAATTGTATATATAGTATAAAAAATGGAATAAATATACATTTCTCCTTGTAAGATATTTGCAAATTTGAGATAATTATTGTAATAATCGCTGAATCGATGTGAAAGAGATGAGGTTCGGCATTATGGGAACCGGCAGGCTTTGAATGAAGGCGCCGGTTTATGCAGCGATATCAGAAATAAAAAAGAAAGGAAAAAGACGTATGAAGAAGAAAAAATTATTGGCATTTCTTCTCGCGGCTGCGATGGTCTGCCAGAGCGGGCTCGTAGCATTTGCCCAGGAGCCGGCAGGAACCGGCGCGGCGGAGATTACGGCGCAGACAGACGAGACGGCGGAGGAGCCGGCATGTAAGACGTATCTTGAGGAAGAACGTACTTATGCGGGAATCGGCGACAGGTACGCGATCCCGGAGGAGGATGTGGAGTTTGTCAAAGGGCTGGGAAGCGCGACGATCACCGTAAGCTTTAAGACTGCGGAGTCAGGGCTGATGTCTCTGGCGGCAGTAAATTCCACCGCCCACACAAACAGCTATTTTACCCTGTATGTCAACAACGGGAACACGCTGGGAGTTGAGATCAGGGACGGGGCTTCAAATATGACGAAGGGCTACACTCAGAATGTGGGAAGCTACAATGACAATGAGTGGCATACGGCGACGTTCGTTATTGAAGAGGGCGTCGGGTACAAGATGTATTTTGACCAGGAGCTGGTAAAGGAAGTTGCTGAGACAAATACGTATTTTACTAAGAATTTAGGATGGGAACCTTCGTCAGTGACTTTCGGAAGTGCCGACAGAATCAACGGAGGCAATAATTATATTTACAAAGGAAGCATCAAGAACGCCAAGATCTACAACGGCGTGGCTTCAGAAGAGCAGATCATCCGCGACCACGGCGGCGTGGTGCTTGCGGATCCGATGATTACATATGGCCGCAGCGTGATCGGCGGCACGAATGACGGAATTGCGGCAAAGAACGAAGATGCTGCCGAAATCGCTGCCATGACGCAGGGAACTTTTTCCTTCGCATATAAGCTGGACGACCTGTCAAATAAGCTGAACGGCCTCTTCTCTCTGTCCCAGGCGGACGCGGCGAACGGCTACGGCGCGTTTTATGTGAATCCTTCTACCGGAGCGGTCGGGTTTGAGGTCCGCGACGGTTCCGGGCATCAGTATGTGACAGTTCCGGACGGGGCGGCGAATAATATGGACTGGCATACAGTTACCGTGACTTTCAGCGGGACTGAGGCTTCCTTCTATTTTGACGGCGAACTGGTCGGGACAAAAGATGCGGCAGGCGTGCTGACAGGATCAACCTGGACGGCAGACAGTGTGTCTATCGGCGGTATCCAGAGAAATTCAAATGCAAAATGGGCGTTCAGCGGCACGATCAACAGCGTTAATATTTATGATTATGCGATGAATGCAGACGAGGTACGCCAGCTGAGCAGCGATACCAAACCGGAGGATCTTCCGGAGTATGAGGAAGGCGTTATCAAGACAGAAGAGTACGGAATCTATGATATGGGAGATTACGGTTCATTCAACTACCGTATCCCGTCTCTTGTGACGACAAAGGACGGCGTTGTCATCGCGGCGGCGGACCAGAGACATGACCACTGGTCTGACTGGGGCAATATCGACACCGTAGTACGCATGAGCACGGATCAGGGGCAGACATGGAGCGATCTGACGACAGTGATCGATCTGAAGTCCCAGCCCTATGACAGCGGAACACAGTCCGCTTTCCTGATCGATCCGGTTATGATCGCGACGGAAGA
>CALWQS010000088.1 GCA_944383745.1 uncultured Mediterraneibacter sp.
AAGAGTACGGTACATAAGGATGTCACAGAACGCTTAACCCAGATCAACCCTACCCTTGCCCGCGAGGCCCGCAAGGTGCTGGACACGAACAAGTCGGAGCGGCACATCCGGGGCGGGATGGCAACACGGGAAAAGTATCTGCATCAGCATACTTAGATGTCGGACTAAGTGAATATTGTTTAAAATCACTTGATGCAAATTTGTATCAGGTGATTTTTTTAAGAGAAATTTTATTGGAATGTAATTATAGACAAAAATATGAGATAATATCTCAAATATGTTTACAAAAATTAAATTATGAATATAATAGAAGGTGAGAGAAAAAAGTGGTGTTGAAACAAAATGGAGGTAGACACAGATGTTATGCCAGTTTACAGTAAAAAACTTTAAGAGCATTCGTGATGAGATGACATTTGACATGCAGGCAGCCGCCATTTCTGAGCATGAGGACAGGATAATCAAAGATAAAGATGGAGAAGTGTTTCTTCCGGTATCGGCTGTGTACGGACCGAACGGCGGGGGAAAATCCAATGTGCTGGAGGCGTTACACAGTCTTGTGTTCAAGGTGCTGAGACCATTATATGCGACCAGCGATAACGAAAACGCAGCGATCCGGATTAAGAGAATACTGATCGAGCCGTTTGCATTTTCCGCAGAAACCGCAAATGCGCCAACGGAGTTTGAATTATTTTTCAGAACTGAACTGGCAGAATACCGCTATGAACTAACTGTCAGAAAAGACGTGATCGAATATGAAAGACTGGACAGGGTAAAGCTGGAAACCGGACGCAGATCAGCGCTCTTTGAAAGAGATGAAAATGAGATCACGCTGAAAGGCGTGTTTTCTAAATTAAAGATCAGTGAAGATTTGTCCGAAACACTCCCATTGCTTTCCTATCTGGGTATTACTTATGCCAAAAATGAAGTGGTACAGGATGTATTGAGCTGGTTTGATGATGGGATCGACTTCCTGAATTACGGAAATCCACGCCAGGAACTGCGTATGGCGATTTCAAATTCAGAGCATGTGAAGAAACTGATGCTGGACATGATACAGGAAATGGATCTGGATATTATGGATTTCCGGGTGGAAGAGAGAGAACATGACCGGATCGAAGTATTTACAAAACATGTTGTTGACGATTACGAGGCAGAATTAAATCTGTTTGATGAGTCCAGCGGAACAAAGAAGCTGTTCGGTCTTCTTCCGTTTATTGCGAAAAGTCTTTCTGTGGGAACAACGCTTGTCATCGATGAGTTAGATGCGAAGATCCATCCGGCTCTTCTGAAATACATCATTATGATGTTTAATGATATGAAGATCAACCGGCATGGAGCACAGCTGATCTTTACATCTCATGATCTGTCTACAATGAACAGTGAAGTGTTCCGCAGGGATGAAATCTGGTTTGTAGCAAAAGGGAATAAAGAAAATTCTAAATTGTATTCACTGGTAGAGTTTAAAAATGACAAGGGTGAGTCGGTGCGGAAGGATGCAAAGTTTGACAAGCAGTACCTGGAAGGAAAGTATGGGGCGGATCCATACCTCAGGAAGATTATAGATTGGGGGAAGGTTAATGCCTAAAAAAGCCGGGATGGAGGCGTGGAAGAAAAAACGACGCAAGGAATATCTGGAAAAGAAAGAATTCCGATACTATATATTCTGTGAAGGCCAGCAGACTGAACCGTTGTATTTTGAAGGATTTAAAAGACATATCGAGGAAAATCCGATTTACCGGGATATGGTGTTGATTGAAATTGAACCATGCCAGGCAGAAACGATGCGTGTGATTGGAATGGCGGAAAGGTATGTGAAAAAGAACAAAATCCAGAAGGGTCAGATCTGGTGCGTATATGACAAAGACAGTTTCCCGGCAAAAGATTTTAATGGAGTCGAACAGCGGGCAAGGCAGTTGAGTCAGGAGAACCCAGATCTGCAGTATCACGCAGCGTGGAGCAATGAGTGTATCGAATTCTGGTTTTTACTGCATTTCGCCTATTATACTTCCAATAATCATCGGGCGGAATATATTTCATTTCTGAACGACAGGTTCCGGGAACTGGGGATTGGAAAGTATCAGAAGAATATGAAAGACATATTTAAGATTCTCATGGAAAAGGGTAATCCGAAACTGGCAATCCGGTATGCAAAGCGGATAATAAAAGGTGGACAAGGTAAGACGCCGGCAGAGATAGCACCGGGAACGAAAGTGTATGAGTTGGTGGAGGAGCTGGGAAAGTATTTGCCGGAAGTATATAAAAGAGATATAGGAAGGGGATAAGATGAAATTTACAGAGAACGAGTTGTAATCATATGCGGAACTGTTAAGTAAAATGGAAAATGCCTTAATGCAATTAATATAGTAAGGGACATTAAAAATTGTTACGCGCGAAGAAAATGGATGTGGTACAAGTTTACTTTGTGATTGGGCTGTTGCGTGGATGCATTTCAATTATAAGAGTAAAGCAGCGATTTTATTGGATTGTGATAAAGCAGGGAATGATGCAAAAAAGAAAATAGAAAATGCCAAAAAAGAGTTTCAAAAAAAGAGCTTTAAATTAAAGGTTATACAAATTCAACCTACGGAAGATATGAAAATCGTTCAAGCAAAAATTCAAAAGTCGCTTATTTTTGAGATAGAACATTTATTATCCTATGACTTTTGGAAAAAGTTACAGCAAAAGAACTGGGTAGAGGTAAAGGAAGTTAATGAATTAGTATTGGTTTATGGGCATTTAATGACGAGAGATAACTCTCTGGATACAATTATTGAAGACGTGGTTGAAAATGAGGCCTTAAAGCAGACAATAATTTATTGGAATCCTAAAGATTCAAAGAAGGATAAGATTTATGAGTATGCTGAACAATGTTGTATGGAAAGCGACGAGATATTCAGAGGATTTTCGAATACTATTCGGAAATTGGAAAAGTATTTTTTGTAATTTATTTTCTTAATTTGACACCACCAGATGTCACAGAACGCTTAACCCAGATCAACCCCACCCTTGCCCGCGAGGCCCGCAAGGTCCTCGACACCAACAAGTCCGAGCGCCACATCCGGGGCGGGATGGCAACGAGAGAGAAATATCTCCACCAGCACGGATAAAGCGGGAAAAGTAAAGCGGAAGCAGACTGCACAGGAGGTGTGCGGCTGCTTCCGCTTTTTATAAGAACTCAGGAATGATCTGCCTGATATAATATATATGTCCAATCCGCACATAAGGGAAACTGGATTCTGCTGCCCGGTTAATAATATTCCAGTTAATAATATTCCGGTTGCGCCGACTGCCTGGGAGAGCTATAATAGGACTGTTTGTTCAGCCGGAGGAAATGAGAATCTGACCGGCAGGCCGATGGCGGCAGAATGGAGTTTGATATGAAGTTACTGAAGATGATATTTAAAAATGAGACGGTTTTCTGTATTTCGTTTCTGCTGGCAGTACTGTCAGCGTTTGCAGTGCATCCGGATCAGATGTATCTGAGCTACCCTGACTACCGGACGATCGCGCTGCTGTTCTGTCTGATGATCATTGTCGGAGGCTTTCAATCCCTGGGGGTATTCGGAATGCTTGGACAGTTCCTGCTGAGAGGCGCAGGGAGTATCCGGGGGCTTTCTGCAATTATGGTGATGCTCTGCTTTTTCAGCAGTATGGTGATAACAAATGATGTGGCGCTGATTACGTTTGTGCCGTTCACGCTTATTGTGTTTCGGATGAGCGGGAGAGTGGAAAGGGTTTTGAAGCTGGTGGTTCTGGAGACGATCGCGGCGAACCTGGGCAGTATGGCAACGCCGATCGGGAACCCGCAGAATCTCTACCTGTATTCTATAGCAGATTTTACGGCGGGAGAATTTTTGAGCGCCGTCCTGCCTTATGCAGGGCTGGCTTTTGTGATGCTTATGGCTGCAGTGCTTATTGAGCGGGACGAGCCGCTGCTGGATGTGGATGGCAGAGAAGCAGATCAAGTACGGAAAGGGCAGCTTTTTCGGAAGATGGTGCCGTTTCTGGTTCTCCTTCTGCTCTGCCTGCTCGTGGTGTTCCGAGTTCTTCCGTATCTGCCTGTGCTGATCTGTGTGATGTGTGTTGTGCTGGTGGTAAACCGGAAATTGTATCTGTCTGTAGATTATTTTCTTCTGCTGACATTTTTATGTTTCTTTATTTTTATCGGTAATATGAAGCGGATCCCGGAAATCAGCAGTTTCCTTATCTCTATTGTTGAGGGCAGGGAACTGATGATGGGTATACTTACGAGCCAGATTATCAGCAATGTTCCGGCTGCGATCCTTCTGTCGGGGTTCAGCAGCGATCTGTCAGCGCTTCTTACAGGAGTAAATGTGGGCGGGCTGGGGACGCTGATCGCGTCTCTGGCCAGCCTGATATCGTTCAAATTCTTTGCGAAGGAATATCCGGATAAAAAAGGAGCATACATGCTCAGCTTTACAATATGGAATGGGATTTTCCTTATCATACTGATCGGAGAGGCTGTCCTGCTGGGGAAAATTGCAGGATAGGGCAGGGAGAGGCGAAGCTTCGGCAGACGGATTTTTATGGACGCCGAGGCGAAACGAAAAGACGCAGAACGCAGTATATGGGCATGTAAACCACCAAAATCGGTCCGGTTGTGCTATACTGTATGAAATGCAGGTGGTTTTCAGAATGGAGGCAGCGGATGAGGATAGCGGCAGTCTTGAACGGTACAGCGGGCAGGGAAGAGATAGTCGGGATGCTGAAGAAAATAAACCCGGAATATGAGATCGTCGGAACAGCGTCTGACGGGGCGGCGGGCTGTGAGATGATCTGTGCGGTGCGCCCGGAGCTTGTCATTATGGAGGCTGAGATGCCGGGAACGGATGGGTTTACAATGCTGAGAAAGCTGCGCGACCGGAAAATCGATGTAAGAGTGATCGTACTTGCGGAGAGGGAGGACTTTCGCCAGGCGTGTCAGGCAGTCGAGCTGGGCGCAGATAGATTGCTGAAAAAGCCGGTCAGCTTGGAAGAGCTTAGAAGTGCAGCGGAACATATTGAAGAAAAACTGAAGGAAGGCAGAGCGGAAGCGGCGTTTTTTTCAGCGGAAAATATTTTCATGAGCTGTATCAACGGTCAGCTGCAGCCGGATGAAAGCTTTCACGAAATGACCAGGGAGAGACTGGGGTTCACAGTAGATGATCCTGGAGCTGTATTTGCGCTTTGGCTTGGCGAAGGATATGAAAGGCAGAAAGAGAAGGCGAAAGAAATTCTGAGAAAAGCACAATGTGCCGGCGGTATAGTCTCCCGTGCCCTGGAAGCTGGAGCGTGGAATCTTCTGCTTGTAGTTCTCTGCCGTATGGAGGAGCCGGAAGCAGCGCGGGAATATTTCCGGAAGGAAATGGTGCCGAAGCTGTGCGCAGGGCTGGATGGCGCGGCGGTATGTCTTTGGGCTGAAATGAAGCATCTGATTGAAATGCCGGATGTTTTGAAAACAATGCAGCGCATGCAGGAATGGAATCTGCTGTTTGACCGGGGAGAACTGCTCTGTCAGGAAGAGATCGAGCTTTTGGAGACTATGCCTTTCAAATATCCGGCGGATCTGGAGAGTCAGGTGCGCCGGGCAGTGAAGGCAAAATGCGGGGAGGGGGTCAAAAAGTGTTATTACAGTCTGTATGACCTGCTCCGAAGGAAACCGTACATCCCGGCGGATATGAAGGAATGTCTGATTCGGTTTGATATGGCGGTACTTAATACATTTAAGGTGCAGCAGGAAATCGAGTCAGAGATTGAGGTACAGCGCTGTATGCAGGCGATTGCGTCCGCAGTGAGCTGGGCAGAAATAAGAAGCGCGACGGAATCATTTTTCCGGATTCTGAATTTTGATGCGTTTGAAGAGAAAAGCGACGAGCGGCTAAGTCCTCTCGTGCGGAAGGCTGTGCAGCTGGTCAGAAAGTATTATGATCAGGGAATCACCTTGGATGAGATCGCGGAGAGGCTGTTTGTCTCGGAAGAATATTTGAGTACACAGTTTAAGAAAGAGACGGGAGCAGGCTTTAAAGAGACGGTCAGAAAATACCAGATGGACCGGATCAAAGGGCTTCTGGTCGGGACAAGGCTGAAGCTGAATCAGATTGCGGAGCTGACCGGATATTCTGATGCAAAATATATGAGCAGAGTCTTCAAGGAGGAAACGGGGATGCTTCCGACCGAGTATCGAAAGGCAGCTCATTAAAAAAATCTACCTTTTTTAGAAAGTTCTCCCTTTTCATATTGGAGAATTATGGTATGCTTACGATATCCTGCAGACAGGCAGGTGAATCCGATACATATCTGTGTAAAGAGAGGTGAGATGAATAATGAGCGAAATGAAGATCACGTTTAAGCATCCGGAAGAAATCCGTGAGTTTGTGAACACTGTCTCAAAATATGAGTTCGATATGGATATGAGAAAAGGGCGTGTTGTGGTAGATGCGAAATCTTTGCTTGGAATTATGCATCTTGGACTTAACAGTGTCATGGAACTGAAAATGTATTCGGATGACTGTGAAGAGCTTCAGAAAAAAATTGCAAAGTATGCTGCTTAAAACGGCAGAGAGTTTCATAGGAAAATTCCCGGCGCGGTGCGTGTCCGGGAATTTAGTTGTTGTAAAACGTGTGCGGCTCATCTATAATGGAAGAGATGCAAAAATAAGCGGTCCGCGCGGCCGCGTTTCACAGGAGGATAACCTTGAAGAACGAATTAGTGATCGTCCTTGATTTCGGCGGACAGTACAATCAGCTTGTTGCAAGACGGGTCAGGGAATGTAATGTATACTGTGAGATTTATTCTTATAAGACAGAGATTGAGAAGATTAAGGAAATGAACCCGAAGGGAATTATCCTTACGGGCGGCCCGAACAGCTGCTATCTGCCGGATTCGCCGACTTACACGGATGAGCTGTTTAAGCTCGGCATCCCGGTGCTGGGCCTGTGCTACGGCGCACAGCTTATGATGCATGTGCTTGGCGGAGAGGTGAAAAAGGCTGATGTCAGAGAGTACGGCAAGACAGAGGTTTTGATCGATAAAACTTCATCTAAGGTGTTTGAAAACGTGTCTACGCCTACGATCTGCTGGATGAGCCACTTTGACTATATCGCGCAGGTGGCTCCCGGGTTCGAGATTTCCGCCCACACAGCGGACTGTCCGGTCGCCGCTGCGGAGAATGAAGCGGAGAAGCTTTACGCGATCCAGTTCCATCCGGAGGTGCTCCACACCGCAGAAGGCACAAAGATGATCAATAATTTCGTAAAGAATGTGTGCGGCTGCGCGGGAGACTGGCGGATGGATGCATTCGTAGAGAGTTCGATCGCGGCGATCCGTGAGAAAGTGGGAGACGGCAAAGTGCTGCTGGCCTTATCCGGCGGCGTGGATTCCTCTGTGGCAGCAGGCCTGCTTTCAAGAGCGATCGGCAAACAGCTTACATGTGTGTTTGTGGACCATGGCCTTCTCCGTAAAGATGAGGGAGACGAAGTAGAAGCCGTTTTTGGACCGAACGGTGATTTCGACCTGAACTTTGTCCGCGTGAATGCGCAGGAGAGGTACTATAAAAAACTTGCGGGAGCGTCAGAACCGGAGACGAAACGCAAGATTATCGGCGAGGAGTTCATCCGTGTGTTCGAGGAAGAGGCGAAGAAGATCGGCGCCGTAGACTTCCTGGCACAGGGAACGATTTATCCGGACGTCGTTGAGAGCGGTTTGGGCGGCGAATCCGCTGTGATCAAGTCTCATCACAATGTGGGGGGACTTCCGGATTATGTTGATTTTAAAGAGATTATTGAACCGCTGCGCGATCTGTTCAAGGACGAGGTGCGCAAGGCAGGGCTGGAGCTGGGGATCCCGAAGGAGCTGGTGTTCCGTCAGCCATTCCCGGGACCGGGACTCGGAATCCGCATCATCGGCGAGGTGACTGCCGAAAAAGTGCGTATCGTGCAGGATGCGGATGCTATTTACAGAGAAGAAATCGCAAAGGCAGGGCTGGATCAAGACATCAACCAGTACTTTGCAGCGCTGACAAATATGCGTTCCGTCGGAGTTATGGGGGATGAAAGGACCTATGACTATGCGGTAGCGCTGAGAGCGGTGAGGACGGTCGACTTCATGACAGCCGAGGCGGCGGAGATCCCGTATGAAGTGCTTAATAAGGTGATGAGCAGGATTATCAATGAAGTGCGAGGGGTTAACAGGGTATTTTATGATCTGACGAGTAAGCCGCCGGGGACGATAGAGTTTGAGTGATGTGCAGAATCCCGAGAGTGCCTGAAAATAGGGCGTTCCCGGGATTCTTTATGTCTCTGTGATGTTAATGTGATGTTAAATTTTCGAATTTTACACCTATTCCGCTGGATCCGGCTTTCTGATCCGGTCAAGTTCGTCTGCCAGTTCCCGGTCTTTTTCCGGGTACAGATGGGAGTATACATATACATCCCATGTTATCTGTGGCGACTCATGCGACTCATGCCTGAGCCGGTCCGCGATCTCCTTGATTGATCGCCCCATGGGGACGCTTAAAGAGTGGCGCCGGATGGATTGCTCTGGAGTACGCAAAGAGGCTGTGAAAGAATAAAAATTATAGAACAGCAAGAAAGACTGTGATATAATCTTCGTGTTGTCATACCCAATCCGGCAACGGAAAGGGGGTGAGGAATTTGGTAGAAGTCATTATTTCCTTTCTGGTCGCTGTTGCGGCTGGTGTAGCCTGCCACTACATCATCAAATGGTTAGACAGTGACGACAATGACAACTAGCCTCGGCGTGATTCCACCGTAAAGGAATAAGAAAACCCCCGGACTGCCATCCGGGGGTTTTCGTTTTGGTGAGTTCATTGATAGAAACATCACTATTTCCTTTTGCCTATCGGCATTATAGCATATGAAAAAATGAAAATCAATATTCATGACACATGAAATCGGACATTATATAGGGAATGACATACTGTTGCTGATTTCATGAGCTGTCACCAGATTGCTCTCATGAGTTGTCTTTAAGCTTCTAAGTTTGCTGTCACCGTGATGGTCGGTTATAGGCCGTCCGGAATAGGAGTATCCCAAAGTTTGTGTAAACCTTCAAACTGATGTAAGATAAACTTACCAGTTTGGAGGTTTATTTTATGGCAAGGAAAAAAGATACCCCACAAAAAGCAGCCCTTCGGGAAATGATGGGCAACTACCTGAAAGAAAACAATGTAAAGGTCAAGGATGGAACGGATGTCAACTCTATCATGCGGGATATGATGTCCAT
>CALWQS010000089.1 GCA_944383745.1 uncultured Mediterraneibacter sp.
TGAACATATACCTGATCGAGCAGGCAGATCTCTTTCATCTCTTTGTTGAGACGTCCGATGATCATCTTCTCGATGATATTGTCCGGTTTCTCCGGGTTCTCTTTCTTAGCCTGAGCAAGAAGGATCTCTTTCTCGTGATCCATGAACTCCTGAGAAACTTCATCACGGGAAATATACTTCGGAGACATAGCCGCCACCTGCATAGCTACGTTCTTCAGGCATGTCTTAATCTCGTCGTTTACAACATCCGTGTCTGCTGCTACAAGAACACCGATGCGTCCGCCGCCGTGGATATAGGATACAACACATCCGTTCTCAGCGCTTACCTTCTCGAATCTTCTGATGTTCAGGTTTTCTCCGATCACTGCGATCTTCTCAACCAGGGCATCCTTTACTGTCTTGGAAGCGTCTGCTACCCAAGCCTCTGCCATGAATGTATCCATGTCAGCCGCATCAGAATCAGCGATCTGATTTACAACCGCCTCAACAAATCCCTGGAACTCATCGTTCTTTGCAACGAAGTCTGTCTCAGAGTTTACCTCAACGATCGCTGCCATCTTGTCGTCTCTTACAACAGTCTTAACGATACCCTCTGCTGCGATTCTTCCGGCTTTCTTCTCTGCCTTAGCCTGTCCGTTCTTTCTCAGGAACTCAACAGCTGCATCCATATCGCCGTTTGTCTCTGTAAGAGCTTTCTTGCAGTCCATCATGCCTGCGCCTGTCATTTCTCTTAATTCTTTTACCATTCCTGCTGTGATTGCCATGATAAATTTCCTCCATTAAATAAGATATTACTCTTCTACAGTCTCTTCAGCTTCTTCTGCTGTCTCTGCAGCGTCCTCTTCGTAATACTCTTCCTCGCCTGTCGCGCCCTGGTTTGCCTCGATAACAGCGTCTGCCATCTTGGAAACGATCAGCTTAACGGCTCTGATCGCGTCGTCGTTGCCCGGGATCACGTAGTCAAGCTCTTCCGGATCACAGTTTGTATCACAGATACCGATCAGAGTGATTCCAAGTGTATGAGCCTCCTGTACGCAGATTCTCTCCTTCTTCGGATCTACTACGAAGATTGCATCCGGCAGTCTCTTCATCTCTTTGATACCGCCGAGGTTCTTCTCCAGCTTCGCCCACTCTTTTTTCAGCTCGATAACTTCCTTCTTCGGAAGCACGTCGAATGTGCCGTCCTCTGACATAGCCTCGATCTCTTTGAGACGTTTTACACGACTCTGGATTGTCTTGAAGTTGGTGAGCATACCGCCCAGCCATCTCTCGTTTACATAGAACATTCCGCAGCGCTCTGCCTCTGTCTTGATCGCATCCTGAGCCTGTTTCTTTGTTCCGACAAAAAGGATCGTGCCGCCCTCAGCAGCGATGTCAGAAACAGCTTTATATGCATCGTCAACCATTCCTACAGATTTCTGCAGGTCGATGATGTAAATACCATTTCTCTCTGTGTAGATGTACGGAGCCATCTTAGGGTTCCATCTTCTTGTCTGGTGTCCGAAGTGCACACCGGCTTCCAGTAACTGCTTCATTGAAATAACGCTCATGTTTCTTTCCTCCATTTGGTTTTGATTCTTCCGCATGTTTTCTCTTTTTCTGAGACCGTCCGCTTTTCCCGGCTTAGGCACCTTCAGAAAAATCCACATGCGTGTTTTTTCGCAACGTGTGTAGTATATCACAGAAATACCGTGTTTGCAAGCAGAAAAAGAAAAGCCCCCGCTTATCGCGAAGGACTCCTCTCATCTGATTCAGTTTTGATAAATCACGGATCGGATCAGCCGCCGTAACGGACATAAATCATGCCGCTCTGAACCGGTCCTGTGATGACTCCCACGCCCTCTGTCGCCGCGTGGATCATCATTCCGCCTCCTATGTAAATACCGCAGTGTCCATTGCCTACACACACATCTCCCGGCTGCGGACTGCTCACTCTCGGCCATCCCATAAAGGTTGTCGTATTTCCAAGTCTTACATATCTTCCCGTCAGGCAGTAGCTTACGAGACCGGAGCAGTCAAATGCTCCCGGGCTGCATGCGCCCCACACATACGCAGCGCCAAGGCAGCTCTGTGCTCTGGCAACTACCGCGCTCCCGCTTGTGTTCGGTATACTGTCGCCGCTGCTTGAAGAACCGCCGCCTGTCGTTATACTGCTTCCGCCCTGCTGCTGTGCCTGCTGCCTCTCGGCTTCTGCTGCAGCCGCAGCTGCGCGCTGGCGTGCCTCTTCTTCCTCCTGCGCTTTTCTCGCAGCCTCCTGGATCATATCGTCCAGATTTTCGATCTCAGCGCTCTTCTCTTCAATCGTACTGCTCATCTCTGCCTGCTGTGCCTGGTATTCCTCCTGCGCAGCTTCCAGGTCATCCTGCTTTTCCTCTAAGGAAGCCTTGAGCTCCTTTACCTTCTCTGTTGTAGCTACATATTCTTCCAGCTTTTCCCTGTCATAATTATGTACCTGCTGTGAATATTCAGCCTGGCTCAGCATACCGGACATATCGCCGGAGGATAACACTCTGTCCAGATCAGCAGAGCCTGTCCCTGCTTCATACATATATTTGATGCGGAGCTTCATCGCTTCATACTGCTCCTGCTCGTCCTCTTCCGCCTGCTTGAGGTCTTCCTCCGTCTGCGTGATCTCCTGTCCTGTTGAGATCAGCTCATCTTCAAGATCTGACATCTTCTGCATAAGGGTGTCGAGCTGAGACTGAAGGTCTTCCACTTCACTCTGCACGTTTTCCTTCTGCTGTTTCAAGTCGTCCACTTCATCCGCCAGAACAGGCGTCACCGTAAGCGAACAGGCAAGTGCCGCCGTCAAAACTACAGCTGCTGCTTTTCTAAACTTCATCTTTTCACCAATCCTTATTTTTTATCTATGTCCCCGCACACATACATCATCTTACAGCAAAAGGGCTGTCATTTCAACAGTCTTCTGCGAAAGCTGTCATGCCGGGAGACCTCAAACCACAATCTTCTTAATTCTTTATGATTATAATAAATGCATCCGGATATTTCAATACTTTTTTAACATTTTTGTAATATTTCACATTTTGCGTGTTACCGTTCTCACCGCTTTTACGTTAATTTTTGCAAAGAAGAGGCCGCCGCGCTGCCGCGGTGGCCTCTTCTGAATCTCCGTTTTCTACTGTTAATATCTGATATAATAGGTAACCCGTACCTTGCTCACACAGATCGGAACACCATCCTGCTGCGCCTCGATCATCTGGCCGTTCCCTATATAGATCGCCACATGTCCCGGCGTCCAGCAGATATCTCCGGGCTTAGGATCACTCACGATTGTTCCGCTGTTTTTAATCGAAGTGCTCTGCCGCGGAATGGAAATCCCTGCCTGTGCATAGCACCACTGCACCAGTCCCGAACAGTCAAATGAGACATATGGAATCTGTGTTCCCCACACATATGTAGCCTTTCCGACCTGGGACCATGCTGCTGATACAATAATATCCGCCGCGCTCTGGTTATAGTCAGGTGTAAACGTCGGTGTGCTCGGTGTGCTTACGCTGTTATCCGCGGGGGGAGTGGATGCCTCCGGCGTCGACGTGTCAGGCTTTGACGTATTGTTATTATTTGTTGTTCCGCCTTCCGGCTTCTGTGTCGCCGCATTTCCCGAATTAGATGTGCCGCCGCCCGTCGTACTGCTGCTGCTCTGCTGGGCTTTCTTCGCAGCCTCTTCCTCGGCTTTCTTTCTCGCCGCTTCCTCTTCCGCCGCTTTCTTGACAGCAGCCTGCAGCTGGTCATCCAGGTTCGCGACCTCTGCGCTCTTCTCTGTGATCGTAGTATTCAGCTCTTCCTGCTGGGCTGCAAACTCAGTCTGGGTGCTCTTAAGGTCGTCCATCTTTGTCTCAAGGGTGTCCTGAAGGTCCTTCACCTTCTGAACTGTATCGGCATACTCCTGAAGCTTTTTGCGGTCATATGTATGCACCTGCTGAGAGTACTCAGCCTGCGTCAGCATACCGGAGATACTGCCGGTCGCCATTACCTTTTCCACTGCCGCCGCGCCGCTGCCGGCTTCATACATATATTTAATGCGAAGCTTCATCGCCTCATACTGCTCTGCTTCATCTTCCTGGGCTGTCTTGAGATCCGCCTCTGTCTGAACGATCTCTTCGCCCGTCGTGATCAGATCATTCTCCAGCTCTGTGATCTTTGACATCAGGCTGTTCAGCTGTGACTGAAGGCTGCTCACCTCGTCCTCCGCTTTCTGCTTCTCCTCTTCCAGTTTATCCACATCATCTGCAAAAACAGGGGTCACAGTTAATGAGCAGGTCAATACCGCTGCAAGAAGAATAGCTGCCGCTTTTCTAAATTTCATCTTTTCACCGATCCTTTTTTCTTCAGAACTCTATGTGTCCGTTTAATACTACAACATAAAAGCATTGTTTTCAACAGCCTTCGTCAAAAAAGATTTATTTATCTTACTCTTCGTTAGGGGTGAACAGTATCATCTGCCAGCAGAACACCCTTCGCATCACTGTACCGAGAGATTCGTATAGCCCATCAGGCTTTCATCTACTTCCCTCGCGGCTTCCCTGCCTTCCCGGATCGCCCACACGACAAGCGACTGTCCTCTGTGCATATCGCCTGCGGTGAACACATTTTTCACGTTTGTCGCATATCGCCCCGGCTCCGTCAGCACATTCGTCCTCGCATTGACTTCTACGCCGAACGCCTTCGTGACATAGCTCTCGCTCCCAAGGAATCCCGCTGCGATGAGCACCAGATCCACGTCCACCGTATACTCGCTTCCCGGGATCTCCGCCATCATCATTCTGCCGGTCGCCTCGTCCTTTTTGCTTTCCAGCTTCACCAGGACTGCTTTGCACAGTTTTCCTTTTTTATCCTTGATAAATTCCTTCACCGTTGTCGTGTAGACTCTCGGATCGCTCCCGAACACAGCGATCGCCTCCTGCTGGCCGTAGTCTGTCTTGCACACCCTCGGCCACTCCGGCCAGGGATTCATCTCCGTCCTCTCATCCGGCGCCTTCGGCATCATCTCCAGCTGGACGACAGATTTCGCCCCGTGGCGGATCGATGTGCCCACGCAGTCATTTCCTGTGTCCCCGCCGCCGATCACAATGACGTTCTTTCCTTTCGCAGAGATATAAGATCCGCTTTTGAGTTTCATATCGTTCGCCCACAGCGCCTTCGTCGTCGATTTCAGGAAGTCCACGGCAAAATAAATCCCTTCCGCGTCTCTCCCCGGTGCCTTGATGTCTCTCGGGTTCGACGCGCCGCAGGCGAGGATGACACGGTCGTACTCTTTGAGGATCTCCGCCGCCTTGACGTCTTTGCCGACATTGCATCCTGTCCTGAACTCTATGCCTTCCTCTTCCAGAATCGAGAGCTTCCTGTCTATGATCTGCTTCTCCAGCTTCATATTCGGGATCCCGTAGCGGAGCAGGCCGCCCGCCTTGTCCTCCCTCTCGAACACTGTCACCGAGTGCCCTCTCCGGTTGAGCAGGTCCGCGGCAGCCAGTCCGGACGGACCGGAACCGATCACCGCCACCTTCTTGCCCGTGCGCACTTTCGGCGGGCGTGCCTTTGCGTATCCCATCTCATATGCGTTCTCAATGATCGCATACTCGTTGCTCTTCGTCGCCACCGGATCCTGGTTCAGCCCGCAGGTACAGGCATTCTCGCAGAGCGCCGGGCATACGCGGGATGTAAATTCCGGGAAATTGTTCGTCTTTACAAGGCGGTAGTACGCCTCCTCCCAGTTGCCGTTATAGATCAGGTCGTTCCACTCCGGCACCAGGTTATGGAGCGGACATCCGCTCGCCATCCCCATCAGGTTCATACCTGACTGACAGAAGGGCACGCCGCACGCCATGCAGCGCGCGCCCTGTACCTCCTGTTCCTCCTTTGACAGGGGCGTATAGAACTCATTGAAATGCTGAATCCTCTCGAGAGGCTGCTCCGCCGTCTTATCCTGTCTCGCATATTCCATAAATCCTGTTGGTTTTCCCACTTTTAACGCCTCCTATCTTCCATTCTTGATCTTGTTGAACGCTTCGATCTTCGCCTTTTCACGGCTCAGGCCCTTCTCTTCCATCTGGATGATGGCAGCCATCATCTTCTCATAGTCCTCCGGGATGATCTTCTTGAACCTCGGAAGATAATCCTTGAAGTTGTCGAGGATCTTCTTGCCAACCTCAGAGTTCGTGTATGCCACATGCTCCTGAATCATATTCTTGAGCTCCTGCACATCGTACTTGTCTGTCACACGCTCAATATTGACCATATCCTTGTTGACTTTCATATAGAGACGGCTGTCCATATCAAGCACGTAGGCGATTCCGCCGCTCATTCCCGCCGCAAAGTTCTTTCCGACCTGCCCGAGGATCACAACGCATCCTCCGGTCATATATTCGCAGCCGTGATCGCCGACGCCCTCCACGACAGCCCTCACTCCAGAGTTGCGGACACAGAATCTCTCTCCCGCCACACCGCCTATGAATGCCTTTCCGCTGGTAGCTCCGTAGAACGCAACGTTTCCTATTATAATGTTTTCATCCGTCTTGAATGTTGTCCCGTTCGGCGGGCATACGACCAGTTTTCCGCCGGAAAGTCCTTTCCCGAAATAGTCGTTGCTGTCTCCGGTCAGCTCGAGCGTCAGTCCCTTCGGGATAAAGGCTCCGAAGCTCTGTCCGCCGGCTCCCTTACACTTGATCACAAAGCTGTCTTCCGGAAGTCCCTCCGGATATCTTCTCGTGATCTCGGAACCGAAGATCGTTCCGAAGGTACGGTCCGTGTTGGTCACGTCCACCTCGATGCTTCTCTTCTGCCCCTTCTCAAGAGCGGGAAGAAGCTGCTTTACAAGGACTCTTTCATCCAGTGTCTTATTCAGTTCAAAGTCAAACACTTTCTTCGGATTGAAGATCATGCCCTTCTTCTCTTTTGCATACGGGTTGGTCAGCACACTGCTCAGATCCAGAGCCGCGGCCCTCTCAGAGGTCGGGACATCCTTCACCTTCAGAAGATCTGTGCGTCCCACCAGCTCATCCACTGTGCGCACGCCCAGCTTCGCCATATATTCTCTCAGCTCTTCCGCGATGAACCGCATGAAATTGATGACGTACTCCGGTTTTCCGGTAAAGCGTTTTCTCAGCTCCGGATTCTGTGTCGCAACGCCCACCGGGCAGGTATCCAGGTTGCAGACACGCATCATCACGCATCCCATGGTCACAAGCGGAGCTGTGGCAAATCCAAATTCTTCCGCGCCCAGCAGAGCGGCGATCGCGACGTCGCGTCCGCTCATCAGCTTTCCGTCCGTCTCAATGCGCACACGCTCGCGCAGTCCGTTCTTGATCAGAGTCTGATGTGTCTCCGCCAGTCCCAGCTCCCACGGAAGTCCCGCATTCTGGATGGAGCTTCTTGGAGCCGCTCCTGTTCCTCCGTCGTATCCGGAGATCAGGATAACGCCTGCGCCGGCTTTCGCAACACCTGCTGCAACCGTACCGACGCCTGCTTCGGAGACGAGCTTGACAGAGATTCTTGCGTTCTTGTTCGCGTTTTTACAGTCATAGATCAGCTGCGCCAGATCCTCGATAGAGTAAATGTCATGGTGCGGCGGCGGTGAGATCAGGCTCACGCCCGGCGTTGAATGACGGGTCGTCGCGATCCACGGATACACTTTTCCTCCCGGAAGATGTCCGCCCTCGCCCGGCTTAGCTCCCTGCGCCATCTTGATCTGGATCTCCTGGGCGCTGACAAGGTATCTGGAAGTCACGCCGAAACGTCCGGAAGCCACCTGCTTGATCGCGGAGCTGCGGTTCGTCCCAAGGCGCTCGATCTCCTCGCCGCCCTCGCCGCTGTTTGACTTGCCGTGAAGCGTGTTCATGGCGATCGCCAGCGTCTCGTGGGCTTCCTTGGAAATAGAACCGTAGGACATCGCGCCCGTCTTAAAGCGGGTCACGATAGAGTCCACGCTCTCCACCTCCTCAAGCGGAACACCTTTCTTCGGATAGTTAAAGTCCATCTGTCCTCTCAGGTTGATCTTCTCGCCTTCCGCGTCCACCATTTTCGTGTATTCTTTGAACATATCGTAATCTCCGCGTCTTGTGGACTGCTGGAGCATGTGGATCGTCTGCGGATTGTAGAGGTGCTCTTCCCCGCCGCTCTTGAATTTATGTCTTCCGAGACTGTCAAGGGACATATCCGCGTCCAGTCCCAGCGGATCAAACGCCTCTGTGTGGAATGCAGTATAATCCTCGGCGATCTCCTCAATGCCGATTCCGCCAACACGGCTGACTGTATCCGTAAAATATCTGTTGATGAACTCCTCCTTCAGTCCGATCGCCTCAAAGATCTTAGCACCCTGGTAGGACTGGATCGTTGAGATTCCCATCTTGGATGCGATCTTGACGATGCCGTGGAGCACGGCTGAGTTGTAGTCGTCAACCGCGGCATAGTAATCCTTGTGGAGCAGGCGCGCATCGATCAGCTGACGGATGGACTCATGTGCCAGGTAGGGGTTAATCGCACATGCGCCGTAGCCCAGCAGCGTTGCAAAATGATGCACCTCTCTCGGCTCCCCGCTCTCCAGGATCATGGCGACAGACGTCCTCTTCTTTGTGCGCACCAGGTGCTGCTGGAGTCCGGACACTGCCAGAAGAGACGGGATCGCCACATGGTACTCATCCACATCCCTGTCTGTCAGGATCAGGATGTTGGCTCCCTCGCGGATCACTCTGTCGACCTCGATGAACAGGTATTCGATCGCTTTCTCAAGACTTGTATTCTTATAGTATGTGATCGGGATCTCAGCGACCTTGAACCCGTCCACATTCATATTCTTGATCTTCAGAAGGTCTGTGTTCGTCAGGATCGGATTGTTCACCCGGAGCATCTTACAGTTCTCTTCCTTCTTCTCAAGAAGGTTTCCGTCTTTCCCGACATAGATCGTGGTCGATGTCACGATCTCTTCACGGATCGCGTCGATCGGCGGATTCGTAACCTGCGCGAACAGCTGCTTAAAATATCCGAACAGCGGCTGGCGTTTTCTCGAGAGAACCGCAAGAGGTATGTCGATTCCCATCGCGGAGATTCCCTCTCCGCCGTTCTTTGCCATCGTAAGGATCGAGGTCTTGACGTCCTCATATGTGTATCCGAACGCTTTCTGGAGGCGGGTGCACTCCTCTCTTGTATATTTCGGGATATCCTTGTTCGGGATCTTGAGATCCTTCAGCTCGATCAGGTTCCTGTCAAGCCA
>CALWQS010000090.1 GCA_944383745.1 uncultured Mediterraneibacter sp.
ATGCGCTCCCAGGAGCCGGATTTTGAGGATGAGAGAGCTGTGGATTTTCAGGTTTTGGAGAACTTCCGCAGGCTCCCAGAACGGATACAGAGGGAGGTGCGCGGCGTATTCGATGTGCCGGAGCTGGAGGGAGAGCCGGACGCCGTCCTGCTGCTCACCCAGCAGTTCGCCAATCTCGGACAGCTTTCGCTGGAAGGGCAGATCGGTATTTACCGCCACCTTTTTGACTACTATCTGAGAGGAAGGAAGGTGCTGATCAAGCCCCACCCGGACGATATCCTGTACTATGGCAGCCTGTTCCCGGAGGCGGAGATTATCAGAGAGCGTTTCCCTTCTGAGCTCCTGCCGCTTGCGTTCAGGGTGCTTCCGGGCACTGTCTGCACGGTCAGCTCCACGGGCATCAACCTGATCCGCCGGGAGTTCTCGGAAGAGATCGTGTTTGACGCCGAGTATGAGCGGACATACCGGTATGACGCGCTGTATGATATGGCGCTGAAGCTGGCTGACTATGCCGGTGTAAAAGAAATCCGGACTCTTGGGGTGAACCTGGCGCAGCTTCAGAATCTTGCGTCCTGCCGCCGCGGGCGGAGAGGAAGCCTTCGCATAGAAGAATGGAAGGGCGCCGCGCCGGCAGGGAAGAAGGAAGGAGATCCGCCGGAGGGCGGCGCTGTCCCGCCGGAAAATAGAGTCCTGTATGTCTGCGGCGACAGGGCGGAGGAGACGGCGCTGCGGGAGATCATGGAAAGCGTCTGCATCCAGCGGGAAGAGAATGTGCAGGGGATCCTGTTCCTCAACGAGGAAGAGCGGTATCCGATGTATGCGCCGGGGAGGAAGAATGAGTTTCTGCGGATGATTCCCGTCGCAGTCAGGAAAGAAAGCAGGAAGGAAGCGGATGCCGCCGCATGGTCCGGCATGGAGGAAGAGCAGGAAGAATGGGATCATGCAATGTATTTTTATTCAGAGAAGGGAGAGGTGAGGAAGATGGTCTCAGAGTTCGGTGCAGAGGAAGAACTGTGCCATGAAGGAGCGGTGATCTCGGTGAGGAAGCTGTCGGACGAGCAGATCCGTATCCGGATGCTGGAGGGGATCCTGGCTGCGGCCGAGAGACGCCTTCTGGAATATATCGAATCGGAAAAAGAGCTGCGGCGCGAGCTCGCAGAACTTCGGGCAGGGGAAAGAGAGGGCGGCGTATGAGGACGGCAGGAATCATACCCGCCAGGTACGCTTCATCCAGGCTGCCGGGCAAGCCGCTGCTCGAGATCGAGGGCAGGCCCATGGTCTGGTGGGTCTACCAGCGGGCGGCGCAGGCGGGCCGGCTGGATGAACTCTGCGTGGCGGCGGATGATGAACGGATCATGGAAGCGTGCAGGAGATTCGGGATCCCGGCTGTCCTGACAGCGGATACGCACCGGTGCGCGGCGGAGAGGCTCGCAGAGGCGTCGGACCAGATCAGGGCGGACTTCTACGTGCAGATCAACGGGGATGAGCCCCTCATCTTCCCGGATAATATCGACGCCGCCGTGCCGGACTGCATCCCGGAAGAGGAAGAATACGGCACCAACATCATCACGGAGATGAAGGATCCGGCGGAGGTGCTGGACCCTTCCAACATCAAGGTCGTGTTTGACGAAAAGCTCCGGGCGCTCTACATGTCGAGAACCCCGGTCCCGTGTCCTTTTTTGTCCATTGATTTTCCGTATTACAAGCATGTAGGCATTATCGGATATAATAAGCCGATGCTGGATTTTTACAGAACTTCTGTCCCCGGGAGGTTTGAGCGGATCGAGGGCATCGACACATTGAGGTTCCTCGACTACGGAAAATATCTCCGGTTTATCCAGGTGGAAAAAACAGAGAGCCTGTCCGTTGACACAGCGAAGGACCTTGAGCGAGTAAGGCGGAGAATCGCGGGGCGGTGAGGCAGGCGCCTCTGGCAGCGGAGGACCTTAAATGCCGGATTGGGTATATTATACAAAATACGTGATCAAATTGTGAATTTGATGGCATATTTGATGGGTAAAATGATGAAAATTATCCGCACAACAAGGAAAAAGTTGGAATAAATCTACTAAAATGATAAAATAAAACTGTTAATTGTATACATTGGATTGTTACCTTGCAAGGGCAAAACCGGATTTAAAGAATTAAGGAGATGAAAAATACTGCTTTTTCAAGACGTCTTCTTGTCTTCAGAATCCGGTTTTTATTCTGCAGGGAAGTCCCGCATACTGTTCTGCGGGATAGAAAGCGCAGAGATCCGATCTATACAAGGCTTACACATTCCCGGGCTTACACGGACAGAGGCCGTGGTTCCGGGGAAATCATTCAAAGAAGGAGGAAAAAGGAACATGAAAAAACTGAAAAAACGAGCGGCAGGATTTTTGCTCGCTATATGCATGATCCTGTCCTGTGTTCCTGTTCCGGTTCAGGCGGCTGCCTCGGACAACCTGGCGCTGAACAGGCCGGCATCGGCAAGCGACGTCGAGTCGGGCACCAGCTTTACCGCGGACAAGGCGGTGGACGGCAGTTCGAGCACAAGATGGGCGACGAACAGGGACACGAATGCAGTCAAGACGCCAAGGTGGCTCCAGATTGATTTCGAGAGCACCGTGACCTTTGACACCGTGGACATCTCCTGGGAGCAGGCGAACATCCTCGCCTACGAGATCCAGGTGTCTGACGACGCAGGCGAAGATTCCTGGACGACAGTGTACTCCAGAGAATCACAGCCCGTGATGACGGATGAGAGCATTACGCTTACGTCCCCCGCGTCCGGGCGGTACATGAGGATCTATGTGTCCGATTTCGGAGGCGACTGGGCGTCGGTTTCCATCTATGAGGTGGCTGTCTATTATCTTGCAGGCGGAGGAGATCCGTCAGAACCGGAGGGGAACTATACGATTTATCCGATCCCCCAGAAGGTGACGGATGAGGATGGCACAGTCAGCCTCACCGACACAGTGAACGTGGTCGCGGAGGATGGAATTGACACAGTGACCCTTGACCGTGCCGACGAGGTCCTGGCTGAGAACGGATTTACGCCTCAGTTTGACAGCGAACCGTCCGAGGAGTATACGAATCTGTATCTCGGCGTCGACGGTTCGGGAGGCGCCGCGGACTCTCTGGCAGACATCCCGAGAGATGTGTTCGAAGAAGGGGAGAACAAGTACGATATGCATGTAGTGAAAGTCTTTGAGGACGGGGATATCGTGATCCTCGGCAGAGACACTGACGCTGCGTACTACGGTCTGGCGACTCTGGAGCAGATGCTGGAACAGACAGAGGACGGTCAGCTTAAGATCTCCACGTTCGAAGACTATGCGTTCCAGAAATACCGCGGATGCGTGGAAGGCTACTACGGCTATCCGTGGAGTGTGGAAGGCACCTTAAGCTGGTTTGATTTCGCAAAGAGATATAAGATGAACACCTTCCTCTACGGACCGAAGAACGATCCCTACCACCTGGGCCAGTGGGATGAGGACTATCCCACGGAAGTGACGGAGGAAGAGGCGGAACTGGGCCTGCGCACCCAGGACGAGATGCGTCAGTATGCGGAGAAGGCCGCAGAGTGCAACGTGGACTTTGT
The DNA here is from genome assembly GCA_944383745.1 of uncultured Mediterraneibacter sp. Lineage (GTDB taxonomy): Bacteria > Bacillota > Clostridia > Lachnospirales > Lachnospiraceae > Mediterraneibacter. The sequence goes on from CALWQS010000090.1 coordinate 3,587, forward strand.
GTGGGTGGCGCATCCGGCCATGAAAAAGCCCATTGATTTCACAAATGAGGAGACAGTGGACGAAGGCGTGGCGCGCCTGATGACGAAGTTTGAGCACATGTATGACCTTGGTGTACGGCAGTTCGGCATCTTTGTGGACGACATCGACATGTCCACAGCGGCTGCCACCTGCGACATGCAGATCTATATGCTCAACCAGGCGCAGGAGAAGCTGTATGCTACATACAATACAGAAGGAACGGCATCGGAAGACCTCGTGAAGCCTCTGTTCTTCACACCCGCATGGTACACCACCGGCAGCGGCGGAGCTTCCACCTATATGCCTCGTTTCCGGGCGCTCCATGAGGATATTGAGATCTGCTTTACAGGAAGCGATGTATTCTCTAATATCAGCAATTCAAGCGCCGCCACATTTAAGAACTGGATCGGCCGTGATCCGGTCATGTGGTGGAATTATCCGGTAAACGACAACGTGGACAACGTTTATTACACGAACCCCATTGATCACTTCTATTCGCTGGATTCCAACCCGTCGAACTTAAAGGGAGTGATCTCCAACCCGATGAACTATTCCGAGTCGTCGAAGGTGGCGTTCTTCGGCCTGGCGGACTACACCTGGAATCCGCAGGCTTTTGACGCTGACGAGAACTGGGAGCACTGCTTTGACGCGATCCTCCCGGATGACCCGGAGATGGCGCAGGCGCTGAAGGTCGTGTACGGAAGCATGAACTATGACTATGAGCCAGCGGATCTGACCCGCCTGTACGCACAGTACGGAAGCGGAAATGATGCGGCAGCGGCAGAACTCATGGATAAGATGTATGAGATCGTCGACTCCGTCGAACTGCTGGAGACGCTCAAGGAAAGCGAGGATCCGGTGAAGCGTCTGATCGTAGATGAAGCACAGGCCACGATCAACAAGCTCTATGATATGGCGGCTGCCATCGGCGGAGCCATGGCGGCAGTATCCTCCGACGACCCGCTGGTGCAGACTCACGGATATTATCTTGCGAATGAAGCGTTCGAACGCTTCAGCATCGAGCGGAACCCGAGATACCAGATCATCGCGCTGGAAGGGTCCGGGGAAGATTATTATTACAGCACATGGTATGCGAACCCGTCGGACAGCCGGATGAAGAGCTTTGTGACGACTGCCATGGGCGCGATTGAAGATTTCGACGTCAGCGCGCTTGACACCAGCGCGGCGGAGATCCGGAGCGTTGAGATCTCTCCGTCGGACGGCGTAGAGGTGCGCCAGGGCGAGAGCCTGCAGTTTACTGCGGCAGTGGAAGCCGGGCAGGAGAACACGGACGATGTGATCTGGACGGTGGAAGGCAGTACCGGAGCCGGCACAGAGATCAACTGGAACGGGATCCTGACGCTGGATACGAATGAACTCTCACCGACCGTGACAGTGAAGGCAGTTTCCGCTTATGACGATACCGTTTTCGATACAGTGGAAGTGACGGTTGCGGACCGCATCTATGTGGATCCCACGATCCCGGTGAATCAGGCGTACGGCGCGAAGGTGCTGGGCGCTTCCGGCAATCCGGGAGTAGGCGGCGGGCCGGAGAACCTCTTTGATGAGAGCGAGGACGGCTCCAAGTGGTGCCCGGGCGACAATACCCGCTACAATCACTGGGCAGCCTTTGACCTGGGCGCGGAGAAGACGATCTACACCTGGGAGACCGTGCATGCGGGAGTGGAGCATGAGCTGGACATCTCATCCGACTTTTCCCTTCAGGTCCTTGCAGATCCGGACGCCACGGAGGAACAGCTCTCCGATTCGTCCTATCTCGGAAACGCGGCGAACTGGACGACAGTAGCCGAGTACAGAGACAACACGGAAAATATTACAGATTATGAGTTCGAGGAGCCGGTCACAGCGCGGTACTTCAGGCTTTACATCTCTGACGGATGCCAGGACAATGTGCCGTATCCGGCGACACGTATCTATGAGCTCCGCCTGTTCGGGGTAGATACAGCCACAGTGGCGCGGACCCACAGCCTGACTATCGATCCTTCCATCACAGGGGGAACGATTACCACAGACGCTTCCAACTATGAGGAAGGGGCAAAGGTCAATATCTATATCGAGCCTGAGGAAGGATATCAGCTCGCAGAAGGCTCGCTGAAGTACAATGACACAGTGGTCGAGGGGACAAGCTTCCTGATGCCTGCGGAGGACGTGGTGCTGACTGCACAGTTCACGGACGAATCAGAAGAGCCCGATCCGGAGCCCGGCTGGGAGGACGAGGACGCCCTGGCGGCGCTGGTGAACCCGGTTGTGCAGAAGTATGAGCTCGCCGAAGAGGGCGGGACATGGTCCATGACGGCGGACACCCGGTTCGCAGTCGCGGCGGACCAGGAAAATATTGAGAATGAGCGGCTTGCAGAGGTAGTCAAGCTGATCAACTCGGAATTTACAGAGAAACAGACCGTGTCGTCGTCGCCTCTGGCAATGGTATACGCCAATGAAGAGGATACGCAGCCGGCGGATATCCTGATCAATCTTGCGAAGGACGGGCTGGTGTGCGAAGAGTCCGACAGTGAAGAGGCATATGTGATCGAGATCGGCGCAGACGGCGTGAAGATCACAGGAGCCAGCGAGAACGCGGTGCTGTATGCGCTCCGCACGGTTCAGAACTACATGACGGCGAACAAGGGCCTGCCTTACGGGAAGATCACGGATTACCCGGATGTGGCGGAGCGGCGCCTGCATGTGGACTGCGGAAGAAAGTATTTTACGAAAGACTGGTTTATCCGTCAGATCCGCGAGATGTCTTATATGAAGATGAATACGCTGGAGATGCATTTCTCTGAGAACCTCGGATTCGGCATCGAGTGCAAGACAGATCCGTCGATCGTGTCCGACCAGTACCTCACCCACGAGGAAGTGAGGGAGATCCTGGCAGAGGCTCAGAAGTACGGAATCAAAGTGATCCCGTCCTTTGACAGCCCGGGCCACGTAGATCAGATCCTGAGAGCGCATCCGGAATACGGGCAGGTGAATATCAACGGAGAGCACTATGCGTCGGGTCTGGATGTGACCAACCCGGAGGCGGTGGCATACATCCGCAGCCTCTATGACGAGTATATGGAACTGTTCGAAGGCTGTACGGATTTCCATATCGGCGGAGACGAGTACATGGAGTTCGACCGCGCGCCGTTTACTACGGAGTACAAGCCGGTGCTCAACGAGTATGCGGCTGAGACGCTGGGAGAGGGCGCGACCTGGAAGGACGTGATGGCAAACTATATCAACGAGCTTGCCGAGTACGTATATTCCAAGGGATTCAAGCCCCGTGTATTCAACGACGGCCTCTACTACGGCGAGACAGACTGGGAAGGACCGCAGCAGATCGTGATGCACGACTATATTGGCATCGACTACTGGTCCAAGATGACATGGAACCCGGCGATCGCGGGAATGCAGACCTTTATCGACAAGGGGCATGAGGACATTTATAACTTCAACTCCACATTCTTCTATTACGTTCTGAGAAATGACATGCCGACAGACGGGCGTGAGCAGCACTCCTTCGACTACATCGATCAGGACAGAAGAATCTTTGAGGAGTGGACGCCGGGACAGTTCGCATCCTACACGGCTCCTGACGACGCGCCGTATATCGCGGGCGCGGCGATGGGCATCTGGTGCGACAACCCGGATCTTGTGACAGAGGATGTAGTCACAGAAGATATCGCAGACGAGCTGCGCTCTCTTGCGACCAAGTCCTGGAATGTAGGCAGCAGCGACAATATGGACTTTGAACAGTTCAAGGCGAACTACGAAGTGCTTGGACATGCAGCGGGATATGAAAAAGGCTCGGTCCTTCCGGACGCGGGAGAATTTCAGAATGCGGAAAGCCTCGGAAAAGTGACGCTCCGATATGTCAGCGACACCGGAAAGACGCTCAGGGACGACGTCGTGAAGTATGGAAATGCAGGCGATGCATACAGCTTCGAGGCGGAAGAGATCTACGGATACCGGCTGATCTCAGAAGGCACGGTTTCCGGCGTCTATACATCCGAGGGAGAGACCTATACATTCACTTACACACTGGACACAGACAAATCTGCGCTCGAACAGGAACTGGAAGACGCCCTGGATGCGGCATACTATATCCCGGAGACATTCGAGGCTTACAGCCAGGCATACGCGGCGGCGGAAGAAGCTGCCGGACGGGATGATATCGAGCAGACGGAGATTGACGAAGCGCTCGGCAGGCTTCAGGACGCGAAGGCGCAGGCAGTGCTCCTCGTGAACTATCCGCTCTATGTTGAGGTCACTTATCCGCTCAGCGATATCGGATATGCGGCAGGCTATGCCGAGTACGAGGCGGCAGTCGAGGAGGGACAGGGAATCCTGTATGCGCAGGGAACTGATCCGGCGGCTGTGAAGGCGGCGTTCGACAAGATCCGCCAGGCGGCGGACGCGCTTGAGATGCCTGCGGCGGGAACGCCTGAGATCTCGGCGGACGACGGTTACTATACGACATATTCTTACGACAAGATGCTGGATGGAAACGAGTCGACCAAGTGCTGGTTTAATAAAGACCAGACCGCAGGACGCCAGTTTATGTTCACCTTCCCGGTGACAGTCAGCCTGTCAGGGATCCGTATCCTTCAGCCCTCTGATGTGGGAGCAGACTACATCGAGGGAGCCGAGGTGCAGATCTCAGCAGACGGAGAAAGCTGGCAGACCGTCGGCACAATCGGTCCGGACGACCGGGATACAGAGCTTTCCTTTGAGGCTGTCACGGCAAAATATGTGAGAGTCGTCCTGACAGAGACGAAGAAGAACTGGTATCAGATCGCGGAAGTCTCCTTTACCTATGAAGAGATCGCGGAAGATACAACTCTGCGCGACCTGATCCGGGAGGCGGAAGACCTTGATATCAGCGGAAAAGATCCGGAGCTTGTGAACGCGATGGTCGCAGCCCTCATTGAGGCGCAGAAGCTGTACGCGCAGGACAGCGCGGACACAGCGGCAGCACAGATGGCGCTTGCGGCGGCGGTTCAGGCGCTCAGCGGATCCCAGGAGCCGGAAGGAGATATCTCCACGGCAGTTCTGGAATATGCCATCGAGCTTGCCAAAGGCGTTGAGATCAGTCCTGATGTGATCGGAGCAGTGAAAGAAAACTTTGACGCTGCCCTTCAGAACGCAGAAGACATTCTCAGAAAAGTGCAGGCAGGAGACGCAGGAGTGACGCAGGCGGACGTTGACGCTGCATGGCAGAACCTGATCAAGGCGGTCCAGTACCTGGAGTTCAGACAGGCGGACAAGACAGACCTCGAAAAAGTGATCGCTCTGGCGGAAGAGATGAACCGTAACCTGGACGCATATCTGGATGCAGGAAAGGACGCGTTCACAACAGCGCTTGACGAGGCGAAAGACGTCTATGAGGACGCCGATACGATGGACCAGGAAGCGGTCAATGCGGCATGGCAGAAGCTTCTGGATGCAATGGCAGA
>CALWQS010000091.1 GCA_944383745.1 uncultured Mediterraneibacter sp.
GCGACGCTGGTTATTTTATCACACTTATAAAATACCTGTCAATAGATTTTTTATTTTTTCAGAAATACTTCTGCCATCTCCAGATCTTCCGGAGTTGTAATCTTGATATTGCTGTATCCGCCAAGGAACATTTTGATCGGATAATTGAGCATCTGCTCCACCACCATCGCGTCGTCCGTCACTGAAATACAGCTTTCCCGCATCAACATAGAATACGCTCCTTTTATCAGCCTGCTCTCAAACACCTGGGGCGTCTGCACAAGCCACAGGCTGCTGCGGTCAGGCGTATCCTTGACAAACTCCTGCTGGTCCACGATCTTGATCGTATCCTTGGCAGGCACTCCCGCGACACATGCCTTGTGCTCTCTCACACAATCGTACGCTCTTTCAATCATCGCTTCATCCACAAACGGACGGGCGCCGTCATGGATAAAAATATAGCCCTTCTCCTCGGATTCCCGAAGCCCATTCCAGACAGATGCATAACGTTCATCGCCGCCCGGAACGATCCTGCTGACTTTCGTAAACCCATATTTATCCACGATACTCTCCCGGCAGTACTCTTCTTCCCCTTTTCCGGTGACCAGAATAATCTCATCGATCAGCCCGGAATCCTGAAATGCTTTGAGCGGATAGAACAATACCGGCCTGCCGCCCATCAGAAGATACTGCTTATGCACCTTCGTCCCCATACGTCTGCCGCTCCCGGCCGCGAGTACGATCGCTGTACAGTATTCCTTTTCCATATCCTTACTCCTGTCTCAACGTTCTCCCAGCTTCAGATTAGGAACCGCATTCAGGTCCCATCCGTGTCTGGTTCCAGCAAGAAACTCATAATATGCGGCCGCTCCAATCATTGCCGCATTGTCCGTGCAAAATATCGGGGAGGGATGATAGAACCGTATCCCCCTCTCTGCGCACGCCTGCTCCATCGCAGCTCTCAGGGCAGTATTCGACGCAACTCCGCCCGCAATGGCAAACTTATACATTCCATAATCCGCAGCTGCTTTCATGGAATTTTCGACCAGCACCTCTACAACCGCCTTCTGAAATGAAGCCGCGATATCTGCCGGGTCAAAGCTCTCTCCCTTCATCTTACAGCCGTTGATATAATTGAGCACTGCCGACTTCAGCCCGCTGAAGCTGAAATCATACTCCGCCCCTTCGATATGCGCTTTCGGGAACTTGACCGCGTCAGGATTCCCCTCTTTCGCGATCCGGTCAATCTTCGGTCCGCCCGGATATCCAAGTCCGATCGCGCGCGCGACCTTGTCATACGCTTCTCCCGCTGCATCATCCCTCGTTCGTCCAAGGATCTCGTATTTTCCATACTCTTTTACGCAGACAAGATGGGTGTGCCCGCCGGATGCCACAAGACACAGAAACGGCGGTTCCAGATCCGGATGCTCGATATAATTTGCCGAGATATGGCCTTCAATATGGTGCACTCCTACCAGCGGAAGATTTTTTGCATAAGCGATCGCTTTCGCCTCGGCAACTCCTACGAGAAGAGCGCCCACAAGCCCGGGGCCGTATGTCACTCCCACTGCGTCAATATCATCCAGCGTGACTTCCGCCTCTTTGAGCGCTTCTTCAATCACCTGGTTGATCTTTTCAATATGCTTACGGGATGCGATCTCCGGCACCACGCCGCCGTACAGCTTATGCAGATCGATCTGAGAGGAAATAATGTTGGAAAGCACCTCTCTGCCGTTATGTACGACCGCTGCCGCAGTCTCGTCACAGGAAGTCTCGATTGCCAGAATGTTGATATCTCTTATCTCTTTCATAACTTGCGCCTCTCAATCTTCAAACATCAGCTCTGCCGACATGCCGTCTTTCCCGGCCTTTGCCGCCGGAAAAATCTTCTTCACTTCATCCATGTACTGTTCCGGCCGCGTCAGGGACGGGCTGTAGTGCGTCAGCCACATTTCCACGGCCTGCGCCTCCCGCGCAAGCTCTGCCGCCTCATAGAATGTCATATGCTTATACTCCGCCGCCTTGGCAGCCTTTTCCTTTTCCCCATACATTCCTTCACAGATGAACAGATCAGCACCTTTCGCATTCCTTCGGATTGAATCTGTCGGCCTCGTATCTGTTGTGTAAGTCAGCTTGATCCCTTTGCGGGGCGGTCCCAGCACCATATCCGGGGTGAGCACTCTGCCGTCTGTCTCGATGGTCTCTCCGCCCTGCAGGCGGCTCCAGTACCTCTGCGGAATATCCTGCGCCTTCGCGCGCCCCACGTCAAACTTTCCCGCCCTGTCGATCTCAAGAGTATAGCCATAGCAGAGGACATTGTGGTTCACGCGGAAGGCCTTGAGACGGTATCCGTTCATCTCGAATGTCTGCTCTGGTCCCTCAATTTCTTTATATATGATTGGGAAAGGAAGCTCAGGCGCTATGACGCGGAGACTCCCTACGACGCGCTCCAGCCCTTTCGGACCGATCAGCGTCAGCGGCTCTGTCCGGTCTGCGTTTCCCATGGTAAGGAGCAGCCCCGGGAGGCCGCTGATATGATCTCCGTGATAATGCGTAAAGCAGATCACATCGATCGGTTTAAAACTCCATCCTTTTTCTTTTATCGCAACCTGGGTCCCCTCGCCGCAGTCTATGAGCAGACTGCTCCCGTTAAAACGGGTCATCAATGCTGTGAGGAAACGGTATGGAAGCGGCATCATCCCGCCGCTCCCGAGCAAACAAACATCTAACATACTATCCCTCTGTCTATTTTCTATCTATTCTCTATCCGCCTGTTTTTCAATCTCCGCCGGTATGAGGAAGGTCTTCAGCAGCTCGTCATAGCAGGACTCGCAGAGGTCGAAGCTGTGCCTCTCCCCGTCTTTATTTGAAAAGTAGCCCCACACACAGTCCGCGCTGAATACCCCTTCCCTGGGATATCCGCCGGCGGCCGGGATCTCCCTGCCGCATTTGTTGCAGATAATCCTTGCTATCTCTTTCGTTTCTTTTAATTGATACTGGCGCATACAATCTCCTCCTGTAAGATACAGACTTTTTGTTTGTCACGCCTATATTATAATAAGCCGGAAATGCAATGCCTACTGGGAACTGCTTCCGCTTTTATGAATCAGCTTCCAAGCTCTCTGCTCATCAGAATGCCGTCTTCCTGCGGATTCTCATAGAACCGCCTGCGGATGCCGTCTTCCTGAAAGCCCATATCTGTATAGAATGCACGGGCCTCCCGGTTGCTCTCCCTGACATCCAGAAGCAGCTTTTTCACTCCCTTGCTGCTGCATACATTTTCCAGCTCCCGCAGGATCGCGCGGGCAGTCCCCTGCCTCCGAAATTCCTCTGCAACGGCGATCCTCGCGATCTCCGCCTCATCCGCCGCTGTGTATGACAGCACATATCCGATGATCCGCCCCGCCTTCTCTGCTGTCAGGCAGACTGCATTTTTCTGGTTCATCGTATCAAGGACAGACTTCTCGCTCCATGCATCAGAAAAGATCTGATGCTCCATCTCTGCGATAGCGGCAGCGTCCTCCATCACGGTTTCACGCACCTCGGTACATGCCCGTTTTTCTCGCTCTGCACGCTCTCTTTCCGCCTGGGATACCCGCAGATAGTCCGGCTTATGCTCCATGGCGGTCTCAAACCGCCCCGTCTTGAAATAGCGGATACCGAGCGCCCCTACGACCGCTGCTCTCTGGCGGTTCATATAAGACGGGGCAAAAGAATAGGGTACTTTAAGCCCCTCTGCCAGCATTTCCTGATATACAGGCACGCCATCCCCCAGGAACACAACAGGACGCCCGTAGTTATTGAGCCGCCGGATCAGATCCTCAACCGAAACTGCCGTCTGCATCTTGATTACCTGAAAAACCGGTTCTACAAGATTCACATCCTCTTTTTTTCCTGCATTATATGAAAACGTATAGATTCCGGTGTAGACCTGCTGCCGTCTCGCGTCCATGATCGGACAGATCAGGTCGCCGCACCCGTACACACTGTACGCCAGCGCGTCCACCGTAGGAACATGGATCAGAGGTTTCCCAAGCGCAAGCCCAAGCCCCTTCGCCGTCGCCGAGCCGATGCGCAGTCCGGTAAAAGATCCCGGTCCTCCCGCCACTGCTATGGCGTCAATGGCAGAAAGGTCGAGCTCCACCATCTTCGCCATCTCGTCGATCATGGGGAGAAGCGTCTGCGAATGTGTCTTCTTATAGTTCACCGTGTACTCCGCGATCGTCTGTGTCTCTTCCACCACTGCGACCGTCGCTGTCAGCCCGGAACTGTCTATTGCCAAAACTCTCATATCCTGTATCCTTTCCATACTTGTAAACGCCGGCGTGAGGCATCCGCATCACGTCCGGCGCATAAGTGCTGTATCACTCCAGCTCTTCGACTGTAATTTTTCTGTAATCAAATCCCTGTTCCAGATCTTTCTCGATCAGGATTCTTGTACGTTTCTCCGGAAGGATTTCTTCGATCAGATCTGCCCACTCAATCAGGGAGACCCCGTCGCCCATCACGTAATCTTCAAATCCGACCTCATCCATCTCTTCCACGTCCCCGATCCGGTAAACATCAAAATGATAGAACGGCAGCCGCCCATCTTCATATACCTGGACAATCGTGAACGTCGGACTGTTGACCGGCTCCTCGATCCCGAGCCCTTTCGCCAGTCCCTGGGTGAAGACCGTCTTCCCGACGCCCAGATCCCCTGTCAGGGTAAACACCTGTCCGGGCACAGCTTTCCTGCCGAGTTCTTCTCCCAGCCGGAACGTTTCTTCCGGACACCTTGTCTCTATTACCATACAGGCGCCTCCTAGTGATGGAACAGACGGATTCCCGTAAATGCCATCGCCATGCCGTACTTATTGCATGTCTCAATTACGTTGTCGTCACGGACAGATCCGCCCGGCTGAGCGACATATTTTACTCCGCTCTTGTGCGCGCGCTCGATATTGTCCCCAAACGGGAAGAAAGCGTCAGAGCCGAGCGCTACGTCCGTCATTTTGTCCAGCCACTCTCTCTTCGCTTCGCGGGTGAACACCTCCGGCTTCACCGCAAAGGTATTCTCCCAAACGCCGTCAGCCAGTACATCCATATACTCTTCCCCGATATAGAGATCGATCGCATTGTCTCTGTCCGCGCGGCGGATGCCTTCCTTGAACTGAAGCCCAAGCACCTGCGGACTCTGGCGCAGCCACCAGTTGTCCGCCTTCTGTCCGGCGAGACGGGTGCAGTGGATACGGGACTGCTGCCCTGCTCCGATTCCGATCGCCTGTCCGTCCTTCACGTAGCAGACAGAGTTGGACTGGGTATATTTCAGCGTGATCATGGAAATCGCAAGATCAATCTTTGCCGCCTCCGGGATCTCTTTGTTTTCTGTCACTACATTGGAGAAGAAATCCTTATCAATGTTCAGCTCGTTTCTTCCCTGCTCAAATGTGATGCCGAACACTTCCTTGTGCTCCAGCGGCGCCGGCACATAGTCAGGATCGATCTCGATGACATTATAATTTCCTTTTTTCTTCTGCTTCAAAAGCTCAAGCGCCTCCGGCTCATAGCCTGGGGCAATGACTCCGTCAGACACCTCGCGCTTAATCAGTCTTGCCGTGTCCACATCGCAGACGTCAGATAAAGCAATAAAATCTCCGAAAGAAGACATGCGGTCAGCTCCTCTCGCCCTCGCATAAGCGCTTGCCAGGGGGGAGAGTTCGCCCAGGTCATCCACCCAGTAGATCTTCGCCAGCGTCTCCGTGAGCGGAAGTCCTACCGCCGCTCCTGCCGGGGACACATGCTTAAATGACGTCGCCGCCGGAAGCCCCGTCGCCTTCTTGAGCTCGGACACAAGCTGCCAGCCGTTGAATGCATCGAGAAAATTGATATATCCCGGGCGTCCGCACAGCACCTTGATCGGAAGCTCACTGCCGTCTCCCATATAGATTCTGGAAGGCTTCTGGTTAGGGTTACATCCGTATTTCAGCTCTAATTCTTTCATCTTTTATCCGCTCCTTACTGATTTTTATTTACAATCTTAGTCTCATAGCTTCCCGTCTCAATATCGATATAACGGACAAAAAGCGACACCTTGTTCTCCTCATTCAGGCTGTTCCAGAGAAGCTCCGTAAAACTTTCAATATCATCCGAGACGCCGATCAGCTTCGGCTCTCCCTCAAAACTCGGCAGAGGATTGCCGTCGCACATATATGTGTGGATAAAATGCCCCTCTCCCGCCGCCGGATTCTCATAGGCAAATGTATATCTGCAGCATCCATCCGGACTGCCGTTATTACTCTTCAGAATAGACATCGCATAATTGTATGTCCCGTTCTCAATATGCATGATTCCGGAGATACGCGGAGTATAGTTCGGCGCGTCCGGCTCAAACTCCCTTGTCCTCAGAGACTGCTCAAATGTAAGCTGCCTGTCCATCCCTTCATAGATCGTGTCCGTCTGGTCTCCGTTGGTGACGATCGTTTTATTGCCGAGTACACGGACCGGAGCATAGATGATAAGGCTCGGATCTGTCAGCTTGGAAGGATCGAATGCCTGGGTGCGAATCCCCTCTCCATCCTCCACAAAAATACGGTTTCTGCTGTTCTCACTGCGCCCCATGATAAAATACGCCGCGACAGCCTTCTTCCCATCCGGGCTCTTTCCAAGTATAATTCCTCTTCCCGGATAAGAATTGCTCTTCAGTTCCTGCTCGATTGACAACATCTTCATTGCTCTGGTTCTCCTTTCCGTTATTTCCCTTTCTTTTCCTCTTCTGTCTCCTGTACAGGAAGGATGTGGAGCCGCACCTTGCTGATACGGTTATCCTTCACCTCTTCCACCGAGAACACAAGGTTCTCGATTTCTATCACATCCCGGTCTTCTTTGCCCGGTATATGCCCAAGCTGCTCGATCAGATAGCCTGACAGCGTATCATAGTTCTCGCTCTCAAGCTTAAGGCCGAGTTCCTCATTCAGATCTTCGATAAAGACTCCGCCGTCGAGAAGGTACTCGTTCTCGCTGACCGCCTCGATCTCCGGCTCGATCTCTTCATATTCCTCATTGATGTCGCCCATGATCTCTTCAACCAGGTCTTCTATCGTGACAATACCGGAGAAACCGCCGTATTCATCCACCAGGATCGCCATATGGTGCCGTGCAGACTGCATGGTGCGGAACAATTCGTCCGCCTCCTTTGTCTCCGGCACGAAAAATGGCTCGTGCAGCATCTCTCTTATATTGATCTCATCCATTCCCGATCTCCGCAGTTCAATCATCACATCCTTGACATGCAGAACACCAATGATATTATCTATATTCTCTTCATATACAGGGATCCTGCTGTGTCTTGATTCCAGCACCTCATCGATCAGTTCCTCGAACGGCTCGCCGATATCCATGACGACTACTTCTCTTCTCGGCACCATGACCTCTCTCGCCGTCCTGTCGTCAAATGCGAATACTGAATCTATCATCTCCCGCTCATCGTCGTCAAATGTACCGCTCTCGTTTCCCACTTTCAGGAGCGCTTTGATCTCTTCCTCCGTGACAGCCTCTTCCTGATCTTCCGTCTTCATCCCGAGAATCTTGAGCACCAGCTTCGTAGATACGGAAAGCAGCTTGATAAACGGCGACAGAATGACCGAAATGTAATGCACCGGCATAACGGTAAGCATGCAGAATGACTCTGCCTTTTGAAGTGCGATCCGCTTCGGAACGAGCTCGCCAAACACCAGGTTGAAGAACATCAAAATCAGCGTCACTCCGTTGTGCGCAATCTGCTGGCTGTACGGAACGCCAAATTCGTTCAGCCAGTCCGCCAGAACCGGTGAGATACCGGCCGCAGCAGATGCCGAAGAATAGAATCCGGCAAAAGTGATTGCCACCTGAATCGTGGAAAGAAATTTTGTAGAATCTTCAAAAAGTCCTTCTATCACCTTCGCCTTCTTGTTGCCATCTTCTGCGAGGCTTCGTATCCGGTTCTTATTTACCGACACGACAGCCATCTCTGCTCCGGCAAAGAAAGCGTTCATCAGTGTGAAAAACAACAATAGCAGCAATTCAAATACAATTGAGTTACCCGCAGGGTCTGCATCCATAAAAAATACTCCTCCTATAAATTAATATCAGGAGAAGTATATCATGCACCCGGCTTTTTAGCAAGTTCCGTTTCGTCCGCTTTCACTGCGCCTTTTACCGCCTCCGTTATCACCATCCCCTGTACAGGCGTCTCGTCCTCCCTGGCGGCGCATCCCTCAGCTTTCATTTTGTTTCGAATATTCGGCGATAAACTGCGTTATTCTGTCCGCCGGAACGCCCAGCACATATGAGAACTCACTGTACAGCGCATGCTCCAGGAGCATTTGATATTTCTTATCCATACTCGTGATGCTTCCCCTGCTCTGCGTACGCTTGTAGAGAGTTTTGAGCACTTTCATCCAGTTTTCCGGGCAGAAGTCTGCAATACAATTTTTGTACTCCTGTTCTCTGAACTTCTCGTTTTTCACTCTCAGCACCTCGATATCCTGCATCCGCCTGATCAAGTCGAGCGCCTCTTCTCTGCTCACCGGCCTGCGTATATTCGATTCGTCATCTATGGGGACATACGCCCGGTCTCTTGCATCTTCCATGGACTGCAGTGTGTAATATTTCTTTTTCCTGTCTGCAAAAGAAAAATCCAGCGTCCCTATGTCTTCTACCTTATACATTCCTCTGCACTTATAAACAACCGCATCTCCTCTGCTGAGCATCCGAATCCTTCCTTTCTTTCCTTTTCCATTTCCTGCATAAAGTATAGCCAAAAAAGAACCGGTACAACGCTGTAACGGTTCTTTCGCGGTTATTCTTGTTTTATTTTATCACTTTTCCAGAGTCGATGTAAGACAATTTTAGGTTTTTCTTCATTTTTCAGCACAATTCCCCATGGAAACGCGGTTCTTTTTTGTATGATCTATGTATGCTATTAAGATCGTAACGACAATACCAAGTATCATCAAAACGATGGAGAGCATTTCAAAATCACTCATAAGT
>CALWQS010000092.1 GCA_944383745.1 uncultured Mediterraneibacter sp.
GCGTCGCGGATGGTGGACAGCCGGTGGGCGATGATGAAGCTTGTGCGTCCCTTCATCAGGTTATCCATCGCCTTCTGGATCAGGACTTCTGTCCTTGTGTCTACGGAGCTGGTCGCCTCGTCGAGGATCAGGATCTTCGGATCGGCGAGAATAGCCCTTGCGATCGTCAGGAGCTGCTTCTGCCCCTGGGAGACGTTGCTTGCCTCCTCATTGAGTTCCATATTGTAGCCGCCCGGCAAAGTCTGGACAAAGCGGTGTACATGCGCCGCCTTGGCTGCCCGGATGACTTCTTCATCTGTGGCGTCAAGCCTTCCGTAACGGATATTCTCCATGATCGTGCCGTGGAACAGCCAGGTATCCTGGAGCACCATGCCGAACATCTGGCGCAGTTCACTGCGGTTGAAATCTTTTACATCGTGTCCGTCGATCTTGATGGCGCCGCTGTTGACATCGTAGAAACGCATCAGCAGCTTGATCATGGTCGTCTTCCCCGCTCCGGTCGGACCCACGATCGCAATCTTCTGCCCTTCCTTCACCTTGGCGGAGAAATCATTGATGATGATCTTATCCGGATTGTAACCGAAGTGTACATGGTCGAACTCCACATTTCCCTGAAGCCCTTCCACAGAAACCGGATTCGGCACTGTCTGATCTTCCTCTGCCTCATCGAGAAACTCGAACACTCTCTCCGATGCAGCCGCTGTGGACTGAAGCATATTTGCCACCTGCGCCACCTGCTGGATCGGCTGGGTAAAGTTTCGCACATACTGGATAAAGGACTGGATATCACCGACCTCGATCGTTTTTTTGATCGTCAGGTATCCTCCGAGGATCGCCACCGCGACATATCCGAGGTTCCCGATGAACTGCATCACCGGCATCATCATTCCGGAGAAAAACTGAGATTTCCACGCAGAATCATACAGCTTGTCGTTTGTCGCATTGAACTCCCGGATCACGTCTTCCTCTTTGTTGAATGCCTTAATGATATTGTGGCCGCTGTAAATCTCCTCCACCTGGCCGTTTACATTTCCAAGGTATTCCTGCTGTCCGCGGAAATATCTCTGCGAATGCTTCATCACAAAAGACAGGAGCAGGACAGAGATCGGCAGGATCAGGATCGCCACCAGCGTCATCAGCGGGCTGATGGAGAGCATCATGACCAATACGCCGATGATCGTCGTGACCGAGGTGATGAGCTGTGTCGCGCTCTGGTTCAGGCTCTGCCCCAGTGTATCCACGTCGTTCGTCACACGGGAGAGGATCTCCCCTACCGGCTTTGTATCAAAATAGTTCATGGGCATCCGGTTGATCTTCTCAGAAATCTCTTTTCTCAGTCGGTATGTGGTCTTCTGTGAGACGCCTGTCATGATCAGTCCCTGGATGAAAGAGCACAGTGCACTGATCAGGTACAGACTCAATGTCATGAGAAGAATCTGGCCGATCTTTCCGAAATCCATTCCGCTTCCGCCCGACACCTTGCTGACAAGACCGTTGAAGATCTCCGTCGTCGCTTTTCCGAGGATCTTCGGGCCTGCGATATTGAATATGGTTCCGCAGACGGCAAATATCGCCACGAAGATCATATGCACCTTAAAGGCGCTCATATACCTGACTAATTTTTTCAGTGTTCCTTTGAAGTCTTTCGCCTTATCGCCCGGCATTCCGCCGCGCGCTCCGTGTCCTCCCATTCTAGGCATGGCTCACAGCCTCCTTTCCGTCTGCTTCTGTCGTTTTTCCGTCGTCCGCCTCTGATTCTGCTCCGGCTGCTTCTGCATTTCTCCCGGCGTTCAGCTCTGCTTCCGAAAGCTGAGAAGCTGCGATCTGCTGATATACCTCACAGCTTTTCAGAAGCTCGCTGTGTGTTCCCATACCGGCTACGCGCCCTTCATCGAGCACGATGATCTGCTCTGCATTGAGGATCGTGCTGATCCTCTGCGCGACAATCAGTACCGTGCTGTTCTTCGTCTTCTTTCTGAGCGCTTTCCTGAGCGTCACATCGGTCTTAAAGTCGAGCGCCGAGAAGCTGTCGTCGAAAATAAATACTTCCGGATGTTTTGCAATCGCCCTGGCGATGGACAGCCTCTGCTTCTGCCCTCCTGACACATTGGAGCCGCCCTGCGCGATATGGCTCTCATATCGCTTTGGTTTCGCCTCGATAAATTCTGTCGCCTGGGCGATCTCCGCCGCCTCCTCCATCTCTTCCCTGCTGCCGTCCGGATTGCCGAACATAATATTGGAAGCAATATTTCCTGAGAAGAGCAGCCCCTTCTGCGGCACATAGCCGAGACGGTCTCTTAATTCATGCTGGCTGACCTCCCGGATATCCACGCCGTCCAGGGTGATGGATCCTTCCGTCACGTCATAGAAACGCGGGATCAGGTTGACCAGAGTTGACTTTCCGCTTCCCGTACTTCCGATGATCGCGGTCGTCTGCCCCGGCTTCGCCGTAAACGAAATGTCATGGAGTACATTTTCTTCTGCTCCTGGATAACGGAAAGAAACATGGTCGAACCTGAGCATTCCCCTTTCATTCTCATCAAAGGATTTCGGCTGCACCGGGTCGTGGATCACTGTCCTGCTCTCGAGCACCTCCTCCACGCGGTCCGCCGCAACGGCTGCTCGCGGGAGCATGATAGAGAGCATGCACAGCATCAGAAATCCCATGATGATCTGCATCGTATACTGGATGAACGCCATCATGTCGCCGACCTGCATCTGCCCGTCACTGATTCCGTGCGCCCCGGTCCACATGATCAGGACGGATACCCCGTTCATGACAAGCATCATGACCGGCATCATAAATGTCATAGCCCGGTTGACGAACAGGTTCGTCTTCGTCAGATCGATATTCGCGGCATCAAATCTCTTTTCCTCATGCCTCTCTGTACTGAAGGCACGGATAACCGGAAGTCCCGTCAGGATCTCACGCATGACCAGGTTCACCTTGTCGACCAGTGTCTGCAGGATCTTGAACTTCGGCATCGCCACAAGGAACAGCACAAGGATAACCAGTGCGATCAGCACG
This sequence comes from uncultured Mediterraneibacter sp., assembly GCA_944383745.1. Taxonomy (GTDB): domain Bacteria; phylum Bacillota; class Clostridia; order Lachnospirales; family Lachnospiraceae; genus Mediterraneibacter. Next base: position 3,029 of record CALWQS010000092.1, read on the forward strand.
ACTGCCAGCGCGATGATCCAGGACATGGATACATTCGTCTGGAACACCTGCCAGATTCCTCCGATGGCAAGGATCGGTGCGTACAGCACGATCCTCAGCAGCATGACAGTAAGAAGCTGGATCTGCTGAATATCATTGGTGCTCCTCGTGATAAGGGATGCAGTGGAAAAATGGTCGAACTCGTTGTTGGAAAAGTCCACGACCTTCTTAAATACCCGGCTCCTTAAGTTCCGCCCGGTGGAGGCGCCGACTCTCGACGCAAGGAAGCCGACCATCACGCTTGCCGCCATTCCGAGAAATGCAAGAGCCGCCATCTTTCCGCCCGTTGACAGGAGATAGTCCGTCTGCATCTTATCCATATCCATTCCGACATTTTCATAGGCGCTGCGCACATAGCTGACCGCTGCCTGCTCCAGGATACTGTCCGGGATCTCGTCTAACTGATCTCCCATTTTCTCGACCAAAGCCTCTCTCTGCTCCGCCGGCATCATCTCCATGATGTCAAAAACATCCGTGTCCGCGCTGACCATCTGAGCCGGCAGATTTGCCTTAAGCTGGTCTTCGATCTGCTTTGTCATATCGCTTCCCGACTCGAATCCTGCGGTGAGCATCATCGGTCCCTGAAGGATATCCTCAAGCTCTGCCGTCGAGTCCTCATCCTCTGCCGTCGATGGCTTGAGCACATATGCCTCTTTTTCATAAGTACTGTCGTCTGTCTCATATGCATCCAGCACAGTCTGCTGATCATCCTGCGGGACAAAGAGCAGAAGCCGGTCCATCTCCTCTGCGGAGATCGTCTCCGGTATCTGATCCTCTATCCCGCCCTGCTGGATGCCGACATTTACAATGTCCGACGTGTAAGCCGGGAGCGACAGATCGCAGTATGCCTGGACAAACAGGATGACAATGATCGCCAGCATAGATTTCCACTGCGCCGCCGCGTATTTGAATAGATTTTTCATAGTCTGTCTTTCCTTTCTGAGTTTTGTAAGCGTTCAGCCGTACAGGTTCTTCTTGTTCTTCTTGTCCTTCTCATCCTTCTCATGGCTTCCAGCTGAACTGTCATTCCAGATTTGTATTAATCTGGATCAGAAGCCTCCGGAAGAGCATGATTTCCTCCTGAGTCATCCCCCGGAATACCAGCTCTCTTATCTCTTCTGCCACATCCCGGACTGCCTGGATGCAGGAAGTCCCTTTCTCGGTAAGCTCCAGCCGCATGACCCGCTGGTCCGATTCATCCGGGCGTCTCTTGATATAGCCGCCCCGCTCCAGCTTCTGAATCGCAGAAGTAATTGCCGGCGGCGACATATTGAACTGTGACGCAAGCGCCTTCTGCGACATGGAACTGTGGTCATGCAGGGTAAAAAGAATACTTGCCTGGCTCCAGTTCAGGTCAAATTCCTGATATCTGCTCTTCGCCATCTGCATCACACGGTGCATCACAATGCCCATGAGGCCGAGATCCGGAATATCATTCAGACTGCACTGCATTTTCATCCCTCCGTCTTTTAATTAGTTAAATAACTAAACGATATATTAGTATTAATGCACAAGAAAGTCAAGTAATTATTATGGTATTCACACTTATTTTATACTTTATTCACAATTTTTATTTCTCATTTAATTAACTGGCTGCTTTTTAAGGTAGCTTTTTTCGGACTCTCCCATACTAAAAAAGAACCGGCGGGACACCGCCGGTAAAAGAATGCATTTATGACAGGAAGGCGAAGATCCAATCTCCGCCTTCCAGCTTTTTTTCAAATCACCGTTTATTTTCTCAGTCTTCGTCAAACGGGACTCCGTCCTCCTCATCTCTGTCGTCACCTGCGTCTTCCCTCTGCTGTCCCGAACCGTTCCATTTCATCGTCCTGACATTGATGCCGTTCACCTCAATGTGATCGTCCACCGGGATCACAAGGCACTGCCTTCCGTCGATGATCCTTGTCTCTACGAGATCCGCCCGCTCCGGATTCACCTTGATGATGATATCCGGCGTCTCAATGTTGAACTTTCTCGTCTCTGCGATATTCGATGCAAGAAGGGACGTCTTCTCCCCAGCGTTCTCCTCATAATTCCGGTCAAAATTTTCCATCTTCTCCGCAGGGACGCCGCTCTGTTCAAAGATCTTCTTCACGTCTGTCTTGTCAAGTTTGAGCGGCTCCGGCTCTTCTTTGTGCTCCTCGATCAGACCGTTGAGCGTCTCATGAATATTGCGGACTGTCTCGTAGTCGCCTTCCTCTCCCAGTGTGTCCTCAATGATCATCTGGAATGTCTCCTTCTGTGTATCCGCAGACATGGGCATCTGCGCGCCTAAAAGCTGGCTGATCATCTCAGGCTGGAGGTCTTCGGATTTCTTCGTATAATAAAGTACGCTGTGCAGATCTGTGCTCCTGTCATTGAACGCCGGGAACAGAAATCCCTTGTCCGGCATATCCACGATCCAGTCCCGGATACGGTCCTGGATACGGTTGTCCTCCGCGTTGTAGCACAGTCCCGCCTTGGACAGCGATACCGGACAGAGGCTCATGAGCAGATATTCATACACCTCGTCGGAGGCGTCGAACATCTCCAGGTCATCAGAAGATTTCCCCGGGATGTCGTACATGGCATGGATGAGGATGATATAGTAATTCTCGCCGTACTCATATGTAGCGATCACTTTGTCATAGAACTCTTCGAGGAGCATATCGTCCTCAAGCTTGCTATTTCTAAGTTTCAGAAGAAACTCCTGCGTTCCTCCCGGCATCTCCGCGTCCAGCGGGAACTCCATATTCAGCATGTTTTTCCCCACTGTGCCGGACAGTGTTTTTTTGAAAATATCAAAATATTTGAATGCTTCCTCCTCCGGCAGGGAGAGAAACGCATCCTTTGACTCCATCTTTTTATTCTTCTCGTGGTCCACATAGCAGCCGCAGATTCTCGTGATCGCACAGTTTTTCGGAGTGAACTGCCTGCGGATCTCCAGTATTTCCTTCTTGTTCATTATCTATATCCCTCTCTTCAAAATAGTGTCTTCCTGCTCTGTCACGCCTGCCCCGTATGGAGAATCTCATTTGCATTCTTGATCCGCTCCTTCGTCGGCGGTTCGATCCCTGCCAGCGGATAGTTGTATCCCAGCTCTTTCCACTTATATTCGCCAAAAGTATGGTACGGCAGGACTTCCACTTTTTCGACATTATTTAATGTTTTTATAAACTCATAAAGTTCTTTAAGATATTCATCTTTGTCGCTTCTCTCAGGCACGAGCACATGTCTGATCCAGACCGGCTTGCCAATCTCAGCCAGATACCTTGCCATGTCAAGGATATTCTCGTTCGTATGCCCTGTCAGAAGTTTATGCTGCTCATCATCGATATGCTTGATGTCCACCAGCAGAAGATCCGTGTACTTCATAAGCTCATTGAATTTTCCAAAAAATGGCTCTTCCCTTGTAAAAGGCGCGCCGCTCGTGTCGATCGTTGTGTTGATTCCTTTTTCCTTCGCTTTCTGAAAAAGCTCGATCATGAAGTCCATCTGGAGCAGCGGTTCGCCGCCGCTCACAGTGATCCCGCCGCCGTCCTTCCAGTATGATTTGTATCGCAGCGCCTGAGCCAGCAGGTCGTCCGCGCTCTTCTGCTCTCCCACCTGCATGTTCCAGGTATCCGGATTGTGGCAGAACTGGCACCGCATCGGACATCCAGCGACAAAAATAACAAAACGCACGCCCGGTCCGTCGACCGAGCCGAAACTCTCCGTAGAATGGATATATCCGTTCATATTTACTCCTTCCGGGACGTAGTCAAATTGAATTTCACTACGTCCCCAAATGATCGCAGCCCTGTCCCTTTTTGCAGATAGCCCTGTCCCCATTCGAAAACTGCACAAATTGAGTGTTGTTTTTCTAGGTATCTGCGTGGCGATTTTGTTGAATTTTCACATAGGGGACACAGTGAATTTCAAAAAGGGACAGGGCTGCCGTTAAAAAGGGACGTAGTCAAACTGAATTTCACTACGTCCCCGAAAATTACATTCTGTCGTGGCAGGTTCTTGCGATTACGTCAAGCTGCTGCTCTCTTGTCAGGTCGATGAACTTCACCGCGTATCCGGATACACGGATCGTGAAGTTCGCGTACTCTTCTTTCTCCGGATGCTCCATCGCATCGATCAGTTTCTCCGTTCCGAATACGTTCACGTTCAGGTGATGTGCTCCCTGATCGAAGTATCCGTCGAGAACGTGTACAAGATTGTTCTTGCGCTCGTCATCGTCATGTCCCAGTGCTCCCGGGCTGATCGTCTGTGTATTAGAGATTCCGTCAAGCGCCTGCTCATACGGAAGCTTCGCGACAGAGTTGAGGGAAGCAAGAAGTCCGTTCTTCTCTGCGCCGTAGGACGGGTTCGCTCCCGGTGCCAGCGGCTCGCCTCCTTTTCTTCCATCCGGAAGAGATCCCGTAGCCTTGCCGTAAACCACATTCGATGTGATCGTAAGGATGGATGTCGTCGGCTCGGAATTTCTATATGTGTGGCACTTCTTCAGCTTGCTCATGAATGTGCGGAGCAGCCATACAGCGATCTCATCTGCACGGTCGTCGTCATTTCCGTATTTCGGGAAGTCTCCCTCCACCTCATAGTCAACCGCAAGTCCGTCCTCATCGCGGATCACTTTTACCTTAGCGTACTTGATCGCGCTTAAAGAATCTACTACGTGTGAGAATCCTGCGATACCTGTCGCAAATGTACGTCTTACATTTGTATCGATGAGCGCCATCTCGGCAGCCTCATAGTAGTACTTGTCATGCATGTAGTGGATCATGTTCAGTGTATCCACATACAGCTTGGACAGCCACTCCATCATCTGGTCGTATTTCTCCATCACTTCATCGTAGTCAAGGTACTCGGATGTGATCGGCCTGTACAGCGGGGATACCTGCTGTTTTGTCTTCTCGTCGACGCCGCCGTTGATCGCGTACAGAAGGCATTTTGCAAGGTTCGCACGTGCTCCGAAGAACTGGATCTCCTTACCCGTCTCTGTTGCGGATACACAGCAGCAGATGGAGTAGTCGTCGCCCCATACCGGGCGCATCACATCGTCGTTCTCATACTGGATGGAGCTTGTCTTAACTGAAATATAAGCCGCATATTTCTTGAAGTTCTCCGGCAGGTGTGAGGAGTACAGCACCGTCAGGTTCGGCTCCGGCGACGGTCCCATGTTCTCCAGTGTGTGGAGGAAGCGGTAATCGTTCTTTGTAACCATATGGCGTCCGTCCATTCCGATTCCTGCCATCTCCAGTGTCGCCCATACCGGGTCTCCGGAGAACAGTTCGTTGTAGGACGGGATTCTCGCGAACTTCACCATTCTGAACTTCATAACCATGTGGTCGATGAGCTCCTGCGCCTGCTCCTCTGTCAGGATGCCTTTCTCCATATCCCTCTGGATATAGATGTCAAGGAATGTGGAAATACGTCCGACGCTCATTGCAGCTCCGTTCTGTGTCTTGATCGCTGCAAGGTATCCGAAATACAGCCACTGAACAGCCTCTTTTGCGTTTGTCGCCGGCTTGGAAATATCATAGCCGTACGCCTCAGCCATCTCCTTCATTCCGTTGAGCGCGCGGATCTGGTCAGCGATCTCTTCGCGGAGACGGAAATCTGTTCCCTTCATTCCGTGTCTCTCATACTCAACAAAATCAGACTGTTTCTTCTCGATCAGGTAATCGATGCCGTAGAGAGCCACACGGCGGTAATCGCCTACGATACGTCCTCTTCCGTATGTATCCGGAAGACCTGTGATGATCTTGTTGTGACGCGCTTTCTTCATCTCAGGAGTATAGATATCAAATACTGCCTGGTTGTGTGTTTTATGATATTTTGTAAAGATTTCATGCAGTTTTTCACTCGGTGTGTATCCGTATGTGGTGCATGCCTGCTCAGCCATCTTGATCCCGCC
>CALWQS010000093.1 GCA_944383745.1 uncultured Mediterraneibacter sp.
AAGGACAAAATCTTCCTCCGCCGAGAGATTCTTCACTTCCTGTTCCTCATCTACGCGGAAGCTCTCCATAAAGGAATCGATCCCGTTGTCAGACAGGCTGAATCGGTCCGAAGTCTGCCAGTGTGTGTGTCCCTCGCTGTCGGTCTGATACAGGCTGACCTCCAACGTCCAGCCGCCGTCCTCTCCCGCCTCTCTGTCCTCTCCCTCTGCTCCGGCATCGCCCGCGCCGATGTTCCGGCTTTCCAGTGTCAGGCTGCCGTTCCCGGGGAAGGCATCCTCTCCCACTTCCCTGACGTCCAGGAGCTGGTAATCTGCCAGCGCGCCGTCCAGCCACAGTTCCCTGTAGAACGCGACCGTCCTCGTCCGCCCGTCCAGGCTGTACCCCATCCCGTGCGCTTCCCAGTCCGCTTCCCCGCGGGAGCCTGCGCGGTACTCCCCGCTGTACGTCAGCGACGGCCGCTGCCCGGTCCCATTCGTCAGGAGCAGCACTGCCAGCGCTGCGCAGACGATCACCGCCGCCGCGCCGAACAGGGCGCCTCTCTTCCGGAAGTTCAGGATATTCTTCACCCTGGACTTCACCGACGACTCGCCGAACGCCAGGATTCCCGGCGCCGTATGCTTCTGCGCGGCGAATCCCAGAAGACATCTGCTGTAGTCTTCCTTCCCGCCGTTCCCCAGCCTCTCCAGCACCATCTCGTCGCAGCTCATCTCCATGTCCGCCGACATGCACCGGAATGCGATCCAGACAAGGGGATGGAACCAGTAGACGGAGAGGATCAGCACTGCGAGGAGCTTCACCAGGTGGTCCCCTCTGCGAATATGGCACTGTTCGTGGAGGAGGATCATCTCCCGCTGCTCCCCTGTCAGCCGGAACGGGATGTAGATCTTTGGCCGCATGATCCCCATGACAAAGGGCGAGCCGATGCTGTCGCACTCATAAATATTTTTCTCCAGGAGCACTGCCTGGCAGATCACTCTCCTGACCCTTATCCAGCACAGGATCTGATACAGAAGAGAGACTGCGAGCCCGATAAGCCAGACTCTGCAGAGGACCGTAAAACCGCCGGGAAACATCTTCCTGACAGTTCCCTGTCCTGCCGCGCCGGCAGAGCTGTTCTGCTGTTCCCAATCCTCCTGCGGCTGGTTCTGCCGCCCAGCTGCCTGCTGCGTGGACTGGCTCCCTAAAGCCTGCTGCCCCTGCGGCTCATACGAGGGGGCCGCTCCGGCAGTTCCTCCTGCCTCTGTCCTCTCCGCCTGCTGTATGCCTTCTGAATCCGGGCTGCCTGCACTGGCTCCGTGGCTTTGGCCCGCGCCTGCCTCATCTTCCCCTGTATTTCCGCCGGAAAGCCCAGCCTCTGCCGGATCGTACCACACCTGGGCGCCTCCCGCCGACTCGACGGGCTGGAGAAGGCTCACATTGAACAGGCTCATCCCGCTCTCCGGCGCCCACGGGCACACAAGCCGGAGCGCCGCCGCAAGCCACAGGACATACAGATATTTTCTCGGCGCTCTCCGGAACACCGCCCGCACGGCGAGAATGACAAGGATCGTGATCCCCGCCGTCACAGACATATTCAGTATTGTCCAAAAAATTTCTCTGATCCATGCCATATTTATCCCTCCCTGTGCGAATCGATCAGCCTTCTGATCTCCTCGGCTTCTTCCTCCGATATCTTCTTGCCTCCCAGGAACGCCGCCAGAAACTTGGGCAGGGACCCTCCGAACGTGCGCTCTACAAAATAGTCCGATTCCACCGCCTGGCATTCACTCTTTGACACAAGCGGAGTGACCAGGGCGTCCTCATTTTTCAAAAATCCGCGCTCGGAAAGCTTCCGTATCACGGTGTAGGTCGTGGACTTCTTCCACCCCAGCCTGTCAGCCGCCAGCCGGACAAGCTCGCCGGAGCGCACCGGAGCCGCCTCCCACACAAGCAGCATGAAACGATATTCACTGTCGCATAACTTCAGATCATCCATCTCTGTCTCCCTCCCATCGAAAAAAGTTTATCATTATAGACCTTTTTCTTTTAGTCTATAACAATAAACCCATCCTGTCAATCCCTGCGGAGGATTCGCATGAAAAATTTTCCCTGCACATTTTTGTTCACATACAGACGGCGGACAGTAGCCCTACCCATGGGAGCTTTGCTCTTTGCTCTTCCCTTCCCCCGCTTTCACCGGGATCTGAATCTCTGTCAGGAACTCTTCCTCCCGTATGGTGTCTCTGTTGTCGATCCGGTACAGCTCGAACGCGCCGCCGGACGCGCTGAGCCCCTTCTCCCGCAGATCGTCCAGCATCCTGCGCACCTGATCCGCGTTCTGTCCATAGCCGCCCCGGTAAAAGCAGGAGGCGTAGCGCCCTGCCGGCAGCGCGAAATCTGACTCCCCGGCTCCGTCCTCCAGCACGAAAAATACAGAATCATAGGTGTTCGGGACTCCCTCGCGCATCACATTCTCCGCGAAAAAAGCGCCTATGGTCTGCGTGCCCAGGTCCTGTATCCTGTCCTCATGCTGTCTGTGAAGCTTCTTGATGACAAAGTCCATCTCCTCATCCTTCGTGATATACTGCTCCAGGCGGACGCACCGCCTCTCAGGCAGTTCCCGCAGCGTGATTTTCCCCGTCTCGATCTTCTCCGCTTCCTCGAGCCCGGCGATCCTTTTTTCTATAAGTGATTTCCTCCTCTGCATCTCCTGAAGCTTTTCCTCCAGGAGCGCCTGCTCCCGGCGGAGCTGGCTGAGGGTATTGGCAATGCACTGTCCCTCCAGGAACTCCCTGATCTGCGCCATGGAAAAGTCCAGCTTCCGCAGATCGCGGATCACGGTCAGCTTATACATGTCTTTCAGGTTATACAGGCGGTACCCGTTCGTATCACGCCGGGGGCTTAAGAGCCCGAGCCTCTCATAGTAGCGGAGCGAATCCTGTCCGATGCCGTAGAGGCGGGCAATCTCATTGATCTTATAATAATCTTTCATATATACCTTCTTTTCTTGAAAAAAATATTGACCCTGGTATTGTACCAGGGTTTATGATTCCGTGTAAAGGAGGAACAGCTATGTTCAAAGATCTGTTTAAAAAACTGACAAATAAGCTTCTGGAGGGACTGTCCGTAAAAAAAGTGCTGCTCATCATCCTGGGCGCGGCAGTCTGCTCCTTCGGCATACACAACATCCACCAGCGCACCGCCATCACCGAGGGCGGCGTGATCGGGATGATGCTGCTCATCGACCGATGGCTCGGCTTACCGCCGGCCGTCATCACGCCTGTGCTGGACATCACCTGCTATGCGCTTGCCTTCCGTTACCTTGGCGGACAGTTTATCAAGATCTCCGTGATCTCCACCTTAAGCGTCTCTCTGTTCTATGATTTCTGGGAGATGTTCCCGCCCATGCTGCCCGATCTGTCGGCGTACCCGCTTGCAGCCGCTCTCGCAGGCGGCGTCTTTGTCGGGATCGGCGTGGGATTGATCGTGCGGCAGGGAGGATCCAGCGGAGGGGACGACGCACTGGCGCTCACCATCTCTCATGTAACGCGCTGGCGCCTGTCCCGCGCGTATCTCTTCACGGATCTCGTCGTCCTGGTGCTGTCGCTGAGCTACATCCCGCTTCAGCGCATCTTTTTCTCGCTGATCACGGTCACGCTGTCGTCGTTTCTGATCGACCGGGTACAGGATATCTCATTTCAAAGAACCTCACAGGCTGCACAGGAGGGGCTGACTGACTAGTACATCATGTCTGCCACGGCATAGTCTCCACCCGCGTGCACACCTTCTCAAGAAGAGCGTCGTCATGGCTGACGACGAGAAGCCCCAGCCCCCGCTCTTTTGCCTCTTCCATCAGAAAATTCCAGATCTGCGCCTGAGTCACCAGATCCAGCATGGCGGAGATTTCGTCGCACAGCAGGAAGCGCACAGCAGGATGCAGTGCCCGCGCCAGGCAGAAACGCTGCAGTTCCCCTCCGGAGAGCTCCGACGGATATCTTGTCAGCCAGCCCGGCTCTATGTGCAGCGCATCCATCAGGCGTTCCTCCACTGCCCCCGCCTCGTTCAGAGTCCTGCCCAGCGTGAGCAGAGGATCCGCCACAGTCTCGGGATGCTGCCAGACCATCTGTACCGGACAGACTCCGCGGTATTTCCTGATCTGCCGTCCATCCAGAAGGACCTCTCCCGCTGCCGGACGCTCATAACCGGCCAGCAGCCGGCACAGGGTCGTCTTTCCTCTTCCGCTGGGCGCCTTCAGCCCCACTCTCTCCCCGGAAGATATCGAGATGCTGAAATGCTCCAGCACCGGGGCCTTCTTCCTGCCCCGATAATAAAACGTCACATCGCGCGCCTCCAGCTTCATCCTGCCGTCCTCCTCTCCGGATACAGGCACCGCACCATGCCGCCCTCGAACGGCTCCAGCGGAATCTCTTCTGCACGCCTGCACTCCTCTCTGCATTTCCCGCACTGTCCGGCAAAAGGGCATCCTTCAGACACAGTGCCGGGATAAGGCTGCGCCCCCGGAATCGGGCGGAATCCGTGAGCCGGCACAGCATTCCACAGCGCTCTGGTGAACGGATGGCGCAGCCGTCCTGCATCGGAAAAATCTTCTGCATCCGCCTCCTCGATCGTCTCCCCTGCATAGAAGACTGCCACACGGTCGGCGACAGTCAGGGCGAGTTCCAGGTCATGGGTGATAAAAAGCACCCCTGCCCCCTCTTCGGCAAGCTCGCGGAAATGCCCGAGGATCCGCGCCGCCGCCCGTGCGTCCAGACCCGGTGTGGGCTCGTCGGCAATGATCAGCCGGGGCTTTTCAGTCACCGCGGAGGCGATCAGCACCCTGCGCGCCATACCGCCCGACAGCTCGAAAGGATAGAGCTCTTCCGTGTCCGCCCCCAGCCCGTACCGCTCGAGCGCCTGCCTGCACTTCTCCTTCGTCCCTGCGTCCTTTCTTCCCTTCTCAAGCTGCGCCCCCACCTTCATCAGCGGGTCAAGCCAGGTCACCCCCTGAGGGATCAGCGCGATCTCCTTTCCCCTGAGCCTTTCCGCCCTCTTCGGAGTCAGGAGTTCCCCGTCATAGAGTATCTTCCCCTCCATCCTGCTGTTGTACGGCAGGATGCCGAGGATACTGTGTGCCAGCAGACTTTTCCCCGATCCGCTCGCCCCCACCACAGCAGTGATCTGTCCCGGACGGATCTTCAGGGAGAGATCACGGATCACCGGAAGGCGTCTCCTTCGGATCCCTCTTTCGTACTGTATGAAATCAATTGATACATGTTCTATCTGTAAGATCGGTTCCAAAATCTTCCCTCCTATTCGTGGGCGCTCGCCGGATCCAGAAGGCGGCGCAGGCGCTCTCCGAGCATGGCGAACAGAATGACTGTCAGCACAAGGGCAAGCCCCGGGAAGAGCGCAAGCCACCACTTTCCGGTCGTCAGATAGCGCATGCTCTCCGACAGGATCACCCCGATCGCAGGCTGCTCTGAAGACAGCCCGAACCCGAGAAATGTCACGCTCGCCTCATGCAGGATCGCATGGGGGAACAGCAGGATCATCCCCGTCAGGAACTGCGGAAGAATATGAGGCGCCATATGCCTGCGGATGATGTCAAACCGGGACACCCCCAGCTTCTCCGCCGCAAGGATGTAGGGCGCCGACTTCAGCTGCAGCACCTCTCCCCGGATCACCCGGGCAAGCGACGGCCAGTGGCTCAGCGATACTCCTGCCACTACCCCGGCGAATCCCCGCCCGCAGGCGATGGAGATAAGCATGACGAGAAGAATGTGGGGAATCCCCATCACCAGGTCGATGCACCAGGAGATCACCGCGTCCGCCTTCTTTCCCAGGACAGCGGCAGCCGTCCCGAGTACAAGCGCCGTCCCTGCGCTCACCACCGCTGTCAGCAGTCCGATCCGGATGCTCAGAGACAGTCCCGCCAGCGTCCGGGCCAGCATGTCCCTCCCCATCCAGTCCGTACCGAAGAGATATTGCACAGACGGGATCAGATTCGTCCTCGAAAAGTCAGTCTCCATGCCCCTTTCCTCCAGCAGTATCCCCGATACAGTAACTGCCGCCAGGATCACCGCCGCTGCGATAAGGAACAGGATCGTACTCTGTCTGCGGTTCTCTGAATACTGTTTTTCTCCTCTCATCGTCCTGCAGCCCTCCTTCGTATCTTCGGGTCGACCGCCCCGTAGAGCAGATCCGCGGCCAGGTTTCCCCCGAACACGATGGCTGAGGTGATGACCGTGATCCCGAGCAGCAGCGGAAGGTCGCTTCCAAGCCCCGCCGTGACAGCCGCCTGTCCAAGCCCCGGATAGGAGAACACCTGCTCCACCAGGACGGAGCCTCCGATGACCTCACTGATGGAGGCGAACTGCAGGGTGACCGCCGGGAGCGCCACGTTCCTCAGCCCGTGCCGCAGCAGGATGGACCGCTCAGATTCTCCCCGCGCGCGGGCGAACAGCACATAGTCGGACTCCATCACATCCGCCATCTTCTCTCTCGTGTGGAGCGCAATGTTCGCCACGCCGGTAATGCTCAGGGTAAGTGCGGGAAGCACTGCGTGGCGGAGCCTGTCCGCCAGGGTGACCGCCGCTGCATCCACCCCTGCCGGTACGGACAGCCCCACCGGAAGCCATCCGAGCCAGACAGAAAAGACGAGGAGCAGCAGGATCGCCAGCCAGAACGCCGGCGTGCTTGATATGAGCAGGCAGTATCCCCGGATCAGCCGGTCCGGCCAGCGCCCGCGGAATGCCCCGGCAGCGGCTCCCAGCGCCAGCCCCAGCACTCCCGAGATGATCCATGCGGCAAGCAGCAGCCAGACAGAGTTTGCCAGGCGCTGGCCGATCACCTCCAGAACCGGCTGGCGGTAGAGCAGGGAGACGCCGAAATCCCCGTGCAGCACATCCTTCAGCCAGCCGAGATACCGCTCCGCAGGAGGGGCGTCCACACCCCAGTACTCCTCCAGCTTCTCCACCTGCTCCCGGCTCATGGAGCCGAGCGCGGTCTGTCCCACGTTCGTCTGAAGAGGATCCAGCGGAGACGCGCACATAAGAAGAAATGACGCAAAGCTGACTCCCAGGAGCAGGAGCGCCATCCGCAGAAGTTTTTTCGCCGTAAACTGCAGGCGGTGTTTCAAGCTTATCAGTCCTTTCAAGTCACATTTTTTGTATGGGCACTGTATATCAGGACCAGGCCCACTGGTCCACGTTGTTCACGACAGACCATCCGTGCCCGTGGGGATGGATCTTCTGTTCCGCCACCTGAAGCCCGTCCCTCACCCAGTAGAGATGGTCGATATTGACAAGCCACACCCAGGGGACGTCCCCCTCCTGAGTCACGCCTGCCGTTCCGTCCCACTGCGCCTTCTGCCACAGTTCATAGGACTCCTCCAGTCCGCTGACGGCAAGCGCCTCGTCCATATATGCATCCACAGTCTCATTGGAATAAGGTGAATACCGGGCAGAGCCGGTATCCCCATCCGTGTGATAGATGTTGTACAGCTCCATCGGCGTGTGCGCGCCCCAGCCCCATATCAGAGGATCGGACAGCGCCCGGTCGTAAGCGGTGTCCCAGCCCACGCCCTCGACCGTGCAGGAGATCCCCAGCTCGCCGAGCTGGTCTGCGAAATCCGCCGCCAGCGCCTGGCGCACGGAATCGCCGGCGGAATAAAGCAGGTTCAGCTCCGCCTTCGCGCCGTCCTTCTCCCGGACGCCGCCTTCTCCCATCTTCCAGCCCGCCTCATCGAGAAGCTCCGCCGCGCCCTCCGGGTCATATTCTACCTCAGACGCTTCATTATACCAGGGCATCTGATCGCAGATGCTGTACGCCGGCGTACCGTATCCGTTGAGCACATTGTCGATCATCTCCTGCCTGTCCACCCCGATATTGATGGCGCGGCGGACAAGCACATCCGCTGTAAAATCATTTCCCGCGGTCCTTCCTTCCGCGTCTGTCCCGGCGGGAACGGCAGGCAGATTGAAGCCTCTGTTATCCACGCTGGCATAGGATGCAAGGCTGCATCCGTCTATCGTCTGGTCAGAATAGGTCGCAGAGGTATAGGCAAGATCCACCTCTCCCGCCTGCGCCGCCAGAAACGCCGCATCTTCTTCCATAAAAAGAATCGTGACGCGCTGCATCTTCGGAGCCTCACCGTAATAATCCGGGTTCGCCTCCAGGATCACCTGCTGGCCTCTGTCCCACTGCTTCAGGATATATCTTCCTGATCCGATCGGATTAGAGCCGTAGGTCCCGCTGTCATAGGCGTGCTCCGGTACGATTCCCACCACCGCCATAGTGTAGGGCCAGATGGAAAACGGGCGGTTCATGTGGAACACGACAGTCGTATCGCCGGCTGCCTCCGCACTGTCCAGCATGGTGAAATCATTGACCGAGCTTGCCTCCTTCACTGTGTTGTATGTGAATGCCACATCCTCGGCAGTCAGCGGCTCCCCATCGGTAAAGCTGACGTCGTCCCGGATCGTAACAGTCCAGGTCAGCCCATCCTCACTGACGGTACAGCCGGTGGCAAGGTCATATCCGATGGTGAGGTCCGTGTTGGTCACCGTCAGCGTGCTCTGGATGAGCGGCTCATGGACATGCTCTCCGGCGCCCCAGCCATAGGCAGGATCGAATCCTGCCTCCGGCTCTGAAGTGGGCCCCATGGCGATGACCACAGAATCCTTCTCCTTTTCTGCCTGCTCCTGTGCAGCCTGCCCCGGCGTCCCGCCGCTTCGGCATCCCGCCGCCAGGACGGCAGCCATTGTTGCAGTCAGCAGAAATGCTGTCAAACGCTTTTTCATATATCTCTAAAGTCCTCCGGCAGTTTATTTCAGTCTCTTCATCACTTCTTTTTCAATGCGCTGATACGGCACGTTCTCTTCTCTTGCCAGCCTGACGACGTCCTCATACTCCGGCTTCATATGGGTGATCCCGTACCCCTTCGCCGTCTTCACAAGGCCGTCTCCCCAG
>CALWQS010000094.1 GCA_944383745.1 uncultured Mediterraneibacter sp.
TTCTGCGGCTGCCTGCAGGGGGCATTCCGCTCCGTCCGTCCACTCCGCGTCCGGGTACATCTTCTTCGCATATTCCAGTTTTCCCTGATACGCGCCGCCTGTTATAAGCTTCATGGAAGTCCTCCCTTTCTCTCTCGCCTGCGCCTTCCCTGTGTCCTCCGCCTCCTCCGTATCCGCTGCGTTTCCCTTCAGGCAGACCGGGATGCCGTACACTGCTTCCGTGACCAGGTCCGCCTCCTTGGCCAGCCTGCGGTTAATCTGCGCCAGATTCTGCTTATAGACTGCCATCTCGGGGGAATCCGGCTCGGATTCAGCGAACACATCATTGGTCACCACTACGAGATGACGGCACTTTTTTTTCAGAAGAGTCACGCCGCGCGCCACGGTCTGCGCAGTGTTCTCCCCGGCTCCGCCATCCATATACATCTCGTTGGCAGCAAGGTTCGAGAGGCATTCCAGAAGCACGCAGGCATTCTCCATGGGCGGAGCGTCCTCCGCCGTAAGCTTTCCCTCAAGATCCAGATACCACTCCAGCGTCCGGAATCCCTTTCCCGCTCTCATCCTTCTGTGATCCGCGATCTTCTCTTCCGTCTCCCTGCCATAGGGAACCATATCCGCAATATAATACAAGGGAACTCTCTCCCCGTTTTTCCTGCACAAATTCCTGTGAAGGCGGCAGACAGCGTCCTCCGCATATGCGGATTTCCCGCTGCCGCTGCCGCCTGTGACCAGCTCCATCATGGTATGTCTCTCCTCTTTTTGCTGTCCTGCTGCACAATGGTTCTATTTTCCCCCACCTCTCTGCCGGAGATCCGCTTCTCAGATATCCGCATAACGGTACTCCAGCGCCCCGCTCGCCGGGATCTGCCGGATCCCTGTGATCTCCGGGTTCACCAGATTCACGCTCTTCATGGCATAGAGGGGGATGATATAGAACTGCTGCCCAACGGCAAGCTGTTCCGCCTCATGCATCAGCTCTGCTCTCGCTGCCGGATCTGTCTCTGAATTTGACCGCTCAACAAGGGCGTCGTATTCCGGGTCATCGATCCCGCTGCAGTTGTATGTGCTGTTGGACAGGAGCATAGACAGGTACGTGTAAGGATCTGCAAAATCAGCGGTCCAGTTCATCCGGATCAGGTCGAAATCCCCGGCATAGCGGCTGCTGTAATTGGACTGCAGCTCCTGCGCCCTCAGCTCGATCTCAATATTCAGATTCTTTTTGAGCTGCTCCTGTATCACCTGGGCCGTATACGAATCCATCTCCAGCGTGGGGTAGCTGTAGGTCAGCGTGGGAAATCCCTCGCCGTCCGGATATCCCGCCTCTGCCAGAAGCTCCCTCGCCCTCTCCACATCTTCTTCAAAGGGCTGTGCGGCGCCGTCTGTAAAAAACTCTCCGGTCTCTTTGTCCTTCATATATTTTGCTACAAGGTTGTACGCCGGCTCTGTATCCGCGCCCACGATCTTACAGAGATCCTCCCTGTTGAGCGCCAGGTTGAACGCCTCGCGGACCCGCACGTCATCCAGCGGCTCCACATCCAGATTAAAATAAATATATCTTGTAGCGATCTGATCCGTGACCAGAAGATCGTCCCGTCCCTCATAAAGCTCCATGACCGTGGAGGGCAGCGACGTCGCCACATCCACCTCGCCTGCCTCATAGGCGTTCGCCATAGCCTGGGCGTCGTCGAAGAAGCGGTAAGTGATGCGGTCCAGCTTCACCGCGTCCCGGTTCCAGTAATTTTCATTCTTCTCAAGGACAAAATACTGGTCCGGCACATACTCGGCCAGACAGAAGGGACCGTTTGCAAGGCTCGTCTCCGGGTCCTTGTCCCAGCCGCTGTCCGCAGAATCCGCATATTCCGCGCATGACGGCGTGTACACCGGCAGCCTGAGCAGATCCAGGAAATAGACGCAGGGCTCGTCCAGACGGAAAACGAGCGTATAATCGTCCGGCGTCTCCACGCCGAGCGTCTCCGGGTCCGCCTCGCCGTTATAGATCTCTTCGGCATTCTCAATAGGGAAGAGATAATTGGCGTAGCCGCTTCCCGACGCCGGGTCCAATGCGCGGACGGCCGTGTTGAGGAAATCTTCTGATGTGACGGGCGTCCCGTCAGACCAGAGCGCTTCCTCCCTCAGATAAAATGTCCAGACGGTAGAATCCTCATTCACCTCATAACGCTCAGCCGCCCTGTATTCAATATTTCCCTCCTCATCAAAGGTAAGCAGCTCATCCAGGGCGCTGACGGAATAGGCAAGATAGGTCAGGGCGATCGAGCCTGCCGGGTCCAGAGTCCCCGTCTCGCTGTTGACCGCCACTGTGATCTCCTTTCCGCCGCCGCTCTCAGGCGCTTCCGCCGTCACACAGCCGGACAGAAACGCCGTGCAGAACAGCCCTGCCGCCAGGGCTGCCGCGGTTCTTTTTCTTCTTATTCTCATGCAGTATCTCCTGTCATCCAATCTTCATGTAACGTTTATATCTGCGAGGTCATCTCATACCCTTCTGACCGCTTTCCGCTGTGCGCTTCCGAGTAGAGGAAGCAGCGAATCTCACGGCTGCCGAAACGCCGGCTGCCCGGCGCCTCTGACGCGCAGCACTCCAGCGCATAGCCGCAGCGCCCTGCGAAAGGACATCCCACCGGCGGAAGCTTTTTCGGAGACAGCAGAGAGCCTCTTCCTTCTCTCACAGGAGTCTCCGTCACCGGAACACTCTTGAGCTTCGCCGCCTTCAGGGGATCCGGTTCCGGTACAGACTCGATGAGCTGTTTCGTATATGGATGCCATGGGTCAGAACAGACATCCTTCGTCCGCCCGGCCTCAACGAGGCTTCCGCCGTACATCACGCCGATCCGGTCGCTGACCTGCCTCACAACATGCATATCGTGGGAGATGAACAGGCAGGCGATGCCCCTTTCCTTCTGTATCTCAAGGAGCAGCGACAGGATCTGTTCCCTGGCGCCTGCATCCAGCGACGACAGCGCTTCATCGCAGATCAAAAGCTCCGGCTCCGTGATCAGCGCACGCGCGATACAGATGCGCTGCCTCTGCCCGCCGGAGAACTCACGCGGATACCGGTCTGCATCCTCTCGCCGAAGCCCCGCCTGCTCCAGCACAGCGCCGATCCGCTCCCTTCGCTCTTCGCGGGTCAGTTCCTTTCCGCTTATCCTCCCTGCTCCCCGGAGCGCTTCCTCCAGAGCCTGCCCTGCAGTGAGGCAGGGATTCAGTGCTGCATACGGATCCTGGAACACCATCTGGATCTTCCCGCCGCAGACGGAACCGGATCTCTTCCTTTCCAGCCGCTCACCCCGGTACAATATTTCTCCGCTGTCCTCTGTCAGTATCCCTGACAGAATCCTGGCAAGGGTCGTCTTGCCGCTTCCGCTCTCCCCTGCCAGCGCAAAGGTCTCGCCCTCGAAGATCTCCAGCGAGACGTCCCGGATTCCTTCCATGGTATCAAATTCTTTCGTCAGATACCGGATCTCCAGCAGGGGCCTTCTCTCTTTCCCGCCGGCAGAAAGACGCCGGAACCCTTTCGCATCGCGCAGCAGCCGCCTGGTGTACGCTTCACGGGGCGAGTAGAAGATCTCTTCCGCTGTCCCGTACTCCGCGATCCTCCCCTGCCGCATGACATACACCCGGCTGCACAGCGCCGCGGTCACTCCCATGTCATGGCTCACCAGCAGCAGAGAGGTTCCCGTCTCCCGGACGATCCGCTTCAGGAGAAGGATGATCTGCGCCTGCACGGCTACGTCAAGAGCGGTCGTCGGCTCGTCGGCAATGATCAGCTTCGGCTCGCAGGCAAGCGCCGCGGCGATGACAACTCTCTGCCGCATCCCGCCGGACAGCTCGAATGGATACTGCTTCATCCGGAGACGCGGATTGTGGATTCCCACCTGATCCAGAAGCTCCTCCGCCCTCTCCCGCGCCTCCTTCCTGCCGCAGCCCCGCCGGGCGCGGATCGTCTCTGCGATCTGGCGCCCGACCTTCACCGTTGGATTCAGGCAGCTCTGCGCGTCCTGGAATACCATCGCCGCATTCCTCCCCGGCACGGGCGCCTCCCCGCACAGAGACATCCGCTCAAAGCTCACCTCCGCCTTCCCCTTCAGCAGTCCCATGACTGCCAGCATCGCCGTACTCTTGCCGGACCCGGACTCGCCCACAAGTCCCACGATCTCCCCCTCCTCCACAGAGAAGCTGACGCCGTGCAGAGTCTCGCTCCCGGCATCCCCGGCTTTGGATTGATTCTTTTTTTCTGTATGGTATTGTACACATAATCCCTGTACGTCAAGCACTTTCATTCTGTCTCTTCTCTCCTGTCTCCGATCCTGTCCTCCACTGCTGTTCCGACCATATTCAGCGCAAGGATCATCACGCAAAGCACGGCAAGAGGGTATACCATCTGTGAGGGATAGAGCATCATCTGGCTCCTCGCCTCCTGGATGATCGTCCCCAGGCTCGCCGCCGGGGCTTCAAGCCCCACTCCCAGGAAACTCAGGAACGCCTCGGTGAATACAGCCTGTGGTATGAGAAAGATCAGGTTCACAAGGATCGGTCCCGCCGCGTTGGGGAGCAGATGCCGGAGCAGGATCCTCATGGGCGCAGTTCCTTCCATCCGGGCAGCATGCGCATAGTCCATATCCCGCATTCTCCGGATCTCTACCCGCACGATACGCGCCATATCGATCCACCCGGAGACACATAGTCCCGCGATGATGCTCGGAATCCCCGCGCCCATCACAAGTGTCAGCAGGATTACATAGAGCATGGACGGGATCGAGGAAATGATATCAGCAGCTCTCATCAGGAGCATATCCGCCCACTTCCCCGCATATCCCGCTGCCGCCCCGCAAAGCACGCCTAAAAGACCGTTGATCAGCGCGCTGGCAATGCCGATGACCAGGCTGATCCCCGCCCCATACCACACCCGGGCGAACAAATCTCTTCCGAAGCGGTCTGTCCCGAACCAGTGGATCAGCGAAGACGCCTGATTGCAGATCTGTGCATTCTGCTCAGAATATGACCAAGGCCAGAGAAGCGGAACCGCTGCCGCCAGCAGGATCCAGATTCCCATAATAATGCAGCCCGCCTCCGCCATACGGCTGCCTCCGATATATTTTTTCAGCTGATGCCTCATATGCCTGCCAGCATTCATCTCAGACATCCTCCTCTCTGTATGCCCTCCGCATCCGCGGATCCAGCCACGCGCACAGAAGGTCTGTGAGCAGGTTCACCGCGATGACTACCGTCCCCATAAACACGGTAAGCCCCAGGATCAGCGTATAGTCTCTGTTTGTGACAGAGCTTACGAACTCTCTCCCGAGACCGGGGATCGTAAAGATACTCTCAATGACAAAGCTCCCGGTCAGCAGGGAAGCCGACGCCGGTCCCGCATAGCTGAGCACCGGGAGATATGCATTCTTCAGCGCGTGGGTAAAGATTGTCCTCCATTTTCCCAGTCCCTTTGCCCGCGCAAAAAGCACGTAATCCTTCTGAAGTTCTGCGCGCAGCGTATTTCCGGTCAGTCTGGAGATCACTGCCGCCGGATACAGAGAAAGCGCCGCCGTCGGAAGGATATAGTGGACGGGCGACAGAAGCCCTGATGCAGGGAGCATCCTCAGCTTCACGCTGAACAAGAGCATCAGCAGGATCGCCGCGGCAAAGCTTGGAATCCCCGCGGCAAGCATGCTTCCTGCCGAGATGATCTCCCTCAGCGCGCGGTTCTCCGCCACCGCCCTTATGACTCCAAGCGCAGTCCCCAGGATCATCGCCGCAGCAAGCGCTGTGATCCCGAGGGACGCCGTGATCGGCCATGCCCTGCCGATGATCTCCGCCACCTCTGTTCCCGGGTCCTGGTAGGAAATGCCCATATCTCCCCTGAGCAGACTTCCCATATAAGTTAGATACTGATCCAGCATCGGTTCATTCAGGCCGTACTCCTCTTCCACTGCCTCCACCACCTGAGATGACACCCCGCCCCGCTGGAACGGGCTTCCAGGGATAAGGCGGACAAGGAAAAATGTCACTGTGGCAAGCACAAAAAGAGAGAGGACGCCTGTCAGTACCCGTTTCATTGTATAGCGCAGCATCTCTCTCACCTCCTGTTCATCCTCTTCTGTTCTGCGATTCAGAGCCCTCCATCCGGATCATTCTCAGAAATCAGGAAAGATCAAGATGTCTGAGCGCTTCGATCTCCTCCTTCTGCGTCGCCCAGCTCGTCACGAACCTCACTACCGTGTGCGTCTCGTCCGCCTTCTCCCAAAAGCTGAACACCACTTGCTCTTTCAGCCTGCCGGCCGTACTGTCCTCCAAAATGACGAACTGCTGGTTCGTCGGCGATTCCCAGGCAAAGGTGCAGCCCTTCTCTCTCAGAACACGCTTTAACTCCTCCGCCATCTCAATGGCATGGCGGCTGATATCAAAATACAGATTGTCTGTGAACAGCGTGTCAAACTGGATGCCCAGAAGCCTCCCTTTCGCCAGGAGCGCGCCGTGCTGCTTGACCGCCGTCAGAAAATGGCGGGGCGCCTTCTTCGGAAACACGACCGCCTCGCCGCACAGGGCGCCGACCTTGGTGCCGCCGATATAAAACACGTCGCTGAGCTGTGCTACATCCTGGAGCGTCACATCCGTGCCGCTGCTCATAAGCCCGTAACCGAGACGCGCGCCGTCCAGGAAGAGCGGGATCTCATACTCTCTGCAGATCCCTGAGATTTCCTCCAGCTCTTTTCTGCTGTAAAGAGTTCCCAGTTCCGTGGGATGAGAGAGATAGACCATCCCCGGGAACACCATATGCTCATGGTTTGCATCCTGATAGAAGCCTTCCAGATACGCCTTCAGCTCTCCCGGATCGATCTTGCCCGTATAATGGGGAATGGTAAGCACCTTGTGTCCCGTGTACTCGACCGCCCCCGCCTCGTGCACCGCCACATGTCCCGTATCCGCCGCCACGACGCCTTCATACCCCTTCAGCATGGCGTCGATCACGACCGCATTCGTCTGCGTCCCGCCCACCAGGAAATGGATCTCTGCATCCGGGCATCCGCACTCTCTTCGTATCTTTTCCCTCGCGCTCTCACAGTAAGGATCGGTCCCGTATCCTGACAGCGGCTCATAGTTCGTCTCTGCCAGCCGCTTCAGCACCTCGGGGTGCGCTCCCTGTATATAGTCATTTTCAAAAGAAATCATCGCCAGTCCCTCCAATCAGCCTTCTATATCTTCTGTCTCATCCGCCGCCTTACAGATCCAGATCCTCTGCAAATGCGTCCATCAGGCTTCCGTACCCGTAATAATTTACCACATATTTCAGTCCGTCGACCACTTCTTCCTGCGAATAGCCGTGCTCCGCGAGAAATTCCTCCGGCTTCCCGCTCAGCTTCTCATAGAACAGCAGCGCCATCTCGAAATATGCCTGTCCGCCTGTCTCCAGTCCGTCCAGCAGGATGTTCTCCGCCTCGTTGATCTCCCCGCTGTCAGCCATTGCAAGCAGCTTCCTGTACAGCTCCATGACCTCAAGAGAGACCCCGTCATCATCATTCTTATCTATATCTTTGTTAAATATCAGTTTGATCAGGGTGCGCACCCACTCATGTACAATGCGCATTACATAGTCCTTCTGTTCGATCAATGCTCCATCCTCCGAAAATCTTATTCTGCCTTATTCCGACCGCTGCGGTTCCCTCTCCCGGCAGCCAGTTCCTTTCCATCTTACCCCAGTTCACGCGTTGAATCAACCGAAAAAAACGGGAATAATCAGGGACGGGCTGTCGGCTGGATACCGATTTTTGTCCTCTGACAGACAAGGCGAAGACAATCCCAGGCGGAATCCAGGTTTGAAAAACTGGATTCTGCGGGATCGTCTCCGCCTTTTGTAAACGCTGTTTTAGAATGCAACAGCCTCTTGGCTGGATTTTTTAGACTTTCATCTCCGCCGCGGCAGCTTGTTTATAGATCATGGCACACTTTAAACCGGCTTCTCCCTGTCCCGGGGAAGCTTCAAGACCAGGCTGCGCGGGATACTGTACTCGGAGAAACTCCCAGCTGTTCCGCAGCATCACCAATATTTCCTGATACGAAATAAGCAGCCATCTCTGGCTGCTGTAAACCACGCCCCTACGACAGCCTTCCGTTATCCATCCGGTATACCACATCCGCCACATTCATAGTGGATTTCCTGTGGGACACAAGCAGCACCGTCTTGTCTCCCCGCCCCTCTTTCAACGCTTTCAGGATCACGCCTTCATTTAAGGAGTCCAGGTTGCTGGTAGGTTCGTCGAGAAGGATAAAGGGCGCGTCGTGGAGAAACGCTCGCGCGATCCCGATCCGCTGTTTCTCGCCGCCGGACAGCGTATCGCCCAGCTCGCCCACCTCTGTATCATAGCCTTTCGGAAGGGTCAGGATAAAGTCATGGATGGACGCTTTCTTTGCCGCTTCCATGATCTCTTCCCTGGACGCCCCGGGTTTTCCCACAGCGATATTATTTGCGATAGAGTCATGGAAGAGGACAGTCTCCTGGGTGACATAGGACTCCATCCTGCGTAGATTGTCTGTGTTAAGCCCCCGCACATCCCGCCCGGATATCCGGATCTGACCTCCCTGCACGTCCCAGAAGCGCATCAGAAGCTTCAAAAGCGTGGACTTGCCGGAACCGCTGGCTCCGTGGATCCCCACAATCTTCCCTTTGGGAATCCGGATAGTATAATCTTTTAAAATCTGTTCCTCTCCATAGGCAAAGTCCACATTGTCCGCCTCTGCATCGGTAAAGGAGACTTCTTCCATGCCGGATACTTCCTCTACCTGAGGCGTTTCCTCAAGAATGGAGAGGACCCTCTCCCCGCTTGCCAGAGTCTGATTCAGGTTGTTGGACAGATTGGCAAGGGCGGTCACCGGACCGAAAGATCCCATCATGGCAATGGTTCCCACCAGCATCCCGGTCAGATCCACTGCC
>CALWQS010000095.1 GCA_944383745.1 uncultured Mediterraneibacter sp.
CAGCGGACGATGAGGACAAGCAGGATACGCAGACCCGCCTGAAGAACGCACGGAAGCTGGCGGACGCGGCGGATCATGCGGATTATAAAGAGGGGGCGGTTCAGGCGTTCGGCGCCAGACTGGACGAGATAGAGGCGAGACTGGAAGGAGAGGTCACGGTAGGTGAGCTTGCGAACCTGGACGCAGAGATAAAGAACGCCCGTACAGAGTTCGAAGAGGCGTCGCTGATCCCGGTCCGGGAAACGAAAAACCTGATTGACAGAATTACAGGCGAGGGAAGCAGTGAGAAATTTATTATCGAGACGATCCCCGCAGACGAAGAGAGCGGAAACGACGTCTATGAAGTAGACTGGGACGCAGAGGCAGGGAAGCCGGTCCTGCGCGGAAATGACGGCGTGTCTCTTGCGACGGCATACAATTATTACCTGAAATATTTTGCCTATCTGGACTTCCCGTATGTGGGTGAGTATGACCTGGAGCTTCCGGAGGACATGCCGGAGGTGACAGAACCGGTGCGCATTGTATTTCCGTATGAGTACCGCCATTACTTCAATGAGAACTGCGAGTACAAGTACACGACGGACCTCTACGGAGAAGAGGAATGGCAGCACAGGATCGACTGGATGGCGATGAACGGATTTAACATGTTCCTCATGGATCTTGGAGAGCATGCGGTCTGGTACAATGCGAAAGACGAGCTGGGGCTTAACGATGAGGCGATCAATGAACTTCAGCATTACAGCAATGGAACAGAGCAGTATGAGGGAAAATA
Organism: uncultured Mediterraneibacter sp.; assembly: GCA_944383745.1. GTDB lineage: Bacteria > Bacillota > Clostridia > Lachnospirales > Lachnospiraceae > Mediterraneibacter. The sequence goes on from CALWQS010000095.1 coordinate 773, forward strand.
TGAGATCTCGATCGATGCGATCCTGAAAGAAGGCGAGCTCGCCAGGAAAGTGGTCGAGATGGCGTTCAAAGCAGGAATGGAACCGGAGGTCAGGCCGTTCGTCGGCCAGGTGCCGTTCATGTTCCCGGATCAGCATGACCAGTATTATGAGAGCGGAGACGCCAAAATGACGATCACTTTGGAGGGATCTGTTTTCGACGGCGTGTACCTCTACTCGGCTGCAAAATGGATCAACCTTCCCCAGGGAGTATACATCAGTCCGGAGGTGGCTGCAGAAGATGCAGAACAGGCGGACGAGATGAGGGAGAAGTATATCCAGATTTCGGATATCTATTATGAATCACTGATGGAAGTGCTCGGATATAATGACTGGGGCAGGACGCCGGAATATGTGTACAAAGACCTGGTGGGAGAGCAGGGATTTGTCGTGCAGCATGAAGCGTTCCCGCAGAAGGTGCTCGGCGAGATGAACGACCAGCTGATGAAGCTGAATCCGGACGCGCTCTGGCTTCAGACATCGTGGCGGTACCAGAGCTGGCTGCCGCAGTATTATGACGAGGGCAATCTGATGTTTGTCGACCTGAGTGCAGAAAACCGTCCGAAGTGGAATACGAATAATGAGTTCGGCGGAACCTCGTGGCTCTGGTCCATGCTCTTTAACTTCGGCGGCAATTCGGGCATTGAAGGCGACTTGAAAGGCCTTGCGGCAGACGTACTCTCTGCGAAAGAGTCTTCGAGTTATATGAAGGGCGTATCGATCAGCCCGGAGGGCGGCGACACGAACCCTGCGCTGTACGCGATGATGGCAGAGATGACCTGGAGGTCGGAAGTTCCCGATATGGATCAGTGGGTAACTGACTATATCAAACGCAGATACGGTGTTGAAAATTACGAGAAGGCGTCGGAAGAACTGGAGAGTATGTGGGAGATCCTGTGCAGCACGGTCTACAAAGACTTTGTGAACTACGACGGACCGGCGCAGACATTGATCAATGCGTATCCGAAGCTCTCGGGAGCAATTTCCAGGACATATGGAAGCAATGCAAAACTGTACGAGACGCAGGAGCTGATTCCTGTATGGGAGACAATGCTCAAGGCAGCGTCTAAGATGGATACGCTGACCCCGCAGTTTGAATACGACCTGGTTGATATTACAAGGCAGATCCTGGCGGATATATCCGGGGAAGTGTATTCCTGCATTAAGCCGGCATTTGACAGCGGCGACAAAGAGACCGCAATGAAATATGCTGAACAGATGATCGAGATGTGCCGGGATATGGATGAGATCCTTGCGTCAAATGAATCCTTCCTTGTGGGGACACGCCATGAAGGCGCGAGAAACAGAGGCGTTACAGATTCCGACAAAGCATTTTATGAACAGGTGGAGCGTACGTTTGAGACGTACTGGGTGCTTGACGATACGTCGCAGACGAGCCTTACCGACTACTGCAACCGCCATCTGTCGGGACTTATGACAGACTACTACGGCATGCGCTGGGAGGTCTTTGCGAAATATCTGGAGCAGGCGATGGACGAGGGCATGAACGCGTCGGAGTTCAACAGCGTGATGGCTCCGAAGATCAAGGCTGAGATTGCCGAGAAGGAAGAGGCGTGGAGTAAAGAACAGACAGTATATCCGACCGAGGCGGAAGGTGACTCGATAGAAATAAGCACAGCGCTTCTGGAAAAATATCAGCCTCTGATCCAGGAACTCTACGGGGCAAGCGATTCATCCCGAGACCTGCCGCTTGACGGGATGGCAGCCACAGCCGGAAATGTGCAGGCAGAGAGCGGATCTGAAGGTCCTGCCGCAAATGTACTGGATGACAATCCGAGTACGATCTGGCATACGGCGTGGGCCGGGACAAGCCTGGACGTTCAGTGGATCGATATCAGCCTGGCTGAAAAACAGCAGGTTGCCGGGCTTCGCTATCTGCCGAGGCAGGCGGGCGGCGTCAACGGTATCATTACGGGATATGAGATCTATGTAAACAGCGACGGCGGCCAGACTTATACAAAGGTAAGCGAAGGCGAGTGGAGCCAGAATGCTGTATGGAAGATCGCAGAGTTTGACGCGATGGAGGCAACGAATGTAAGACTGCAGGTGACATCTGCCGTGTCCGATACAGAAGGGAAAGCGTTCGCATCCGCGGCGGAGATCCGCCTGATGGCTCCGGCGCAGGAGCCGGAGGAACCTGCTGAGCCGGAAGAAATCTCTACGGCTGTCCTTGAGTACGCGCTGGAGCTTGCGCAGGCAGTTGATACCGAAGGCGTCATCGGCTCCGTTGTGGAAATCTTCGACAATACGAAGGCAGCGGCGCAGGAGATCCTGGAACGTGTGCAGGCGGGAGATCCGTCCGTGACGCAGGAGATGGTGGATCAGTGCTGGATGGATCTGATCACGGTCATGCAGTATATGGAATTTAAACAGGGTGATATGACAGATCTGCAGAAGGTAGCAGACCTGGCGAGATCCCTGGATCTGACGAAGTATCTTGAAGAGGGACAGAAGGCGTTTACAGATGCGCTCGCAGTGGCGGAAGCAGTTCTGGCGGAAGAGTTCGCAGAGCAGGATGAGATCGACCAGGCGTGGAGAACGCTGCTGAAGGCAATGAGTGAACTCCGGCTGAAGCCGAGCAAAGAGGCGCTGGAGGCTCTGATCGCTTCCGCACAGAATCTTGACATAGAGGATGTGCCGGAGGAGACAGCGGCGATATTCCGCAGTGCGCTTGCAAAAGCGGTCAATACCGCGGGAGATGAGCAGGCGACGGCAGACGAGGTTGCAACGGCGGAGCAGGAACTGCAGGCGGCGCTTGCACAGGTGCTTGCATCCGTGGGCGGCGGCACAGAGGAAAAGCCGCAGACAGAGAAGCCGGCAGGAAATACGGGCGGAAGTGCGAACGGAGACCAGAACGTGAATGATGCTGCCGATGGAACCGGGGGCGCCGGCGAAAGCCGGAATGGCGGAACAAATGGAAGCCAGGCAAACGGCTCCGGCAGCAGAGCGGTGAAGACCGGAGACAGTACAGCTCTGCTTCTATGGGCAGTGCTTCTTGCGGCAGCCGGGGCAGCAGGCGGAGCGTCTGTGAGAGCTTCCCGCAGAAGGAAATAGAAAATGTCCGTACATAAAAAGCGCGTTCGGCTGAAATGCCAGAACGGCAGATAGAAAAATACGTCTGAGACAGCGGGGCGCCGTGTGTCTCAGGCGTATTTTTTAGGTCTCTGTTGTCCGACAAAACAAAAAGTCTTCCAGGCAGTGTGCGCTATCTTGTCTCAAAAAGAATCCCCAGCGTATTCGGCCCGCAGTGGCAGGAGATCGTACAGCTAGCCTTTGTGATGTGGATCTCTTGAAACTGTATTGTATCGTTCACGGTCTTTTTTACCAGATCGATGTATTCCCGGGGGATGCCGGAGTGGGTGATGAACAGCAGATCCGTGTTGATATCCGGGTATCTTGCAAGCTCGTCCTTTACATATTTTACGAGGACTTTATCAAGGGCTCCGCGGTACTTCTTTCCCACGCCCATGCTTCCGTCCCGGTTGTCTACCTGGATGCACGGCTTCAGCTTCAGCATGTTCGCGCCCAGGGCGGCGACAGCGGAGCAACGTCCGCCTGCGTGGAGAAAGGTGAGCGTGTCCAGGACAAAGCTCGCGTGGCATTTCCGCGTCCTGGCGCGGAGCGCGTCGGCGATGGAGGCTGCGTCCATGCCCTGGGCGATCATCTTCCCGGCGGCGACTACGAGAAGCCCGGTGCCGGTGGAGAGGTTTCCGCTGTCGACGACGTGGACATGGCCGAGCTCCTCTGCGGCCAGGCAGCAGTTCTGATAGGAGCTGGAAAGGGCATGTCCCAGATTGATGTGGATCACCTCATATCCAGCTTCCACCCACGGACGGAAATGGTCGATGTATTCCTGGACGTTTACTGCCGAGGTCTTCGGCAGGATCCTGCGGTCATAATAAGCCTGGTAAACATCCTCCGGCGTGATGTCGACGTTATCTGTATAGTCCTTTCCCTCCAGGATGATGTGGAGGGGAAAGTAGTTTACGTGGTATCGTTCTTTCAGCTCGGGGTCAAGGTCGCAGGTACTGTCTGCGCTTAGGATGATCCCCGGAGCGGTCTGATTCTGTGCCATATCGATTCCTCCTTTGATCTGCGGAGCGCTCTCGGCAGCTGTCTGCGGCCGGGATGGGAGGAGCGCTCCGGTAAACTTTGGCCTGTGCAGAGTATTATAGCAAAAAAGGAAAGAGAAAATAAAGGTTCTCTTAAAATAATCCGGACTGCCTTTCATGGGAAAAAGAAACGTGATAAGATAGGACATACAGACTGGCAGGAGGGAAACAGATCATGAAAAAAACAGCAGTGATATTTCCGGGAATCGTATTTACCGGGACAGCGGATCCCTGGGTGACCTTTGATGCTGTGGAACAGGGCTGCTGGGAAGGCAGATTTCCGCTGTATGTGACAGAGGATGGGAATCACTGAAGAATATATCAGATCTGGGCAAAGGGTGACAGAGAAGGCGTAAGATGCCGGAGCTAAAGTATGGAGAATGACAATTTTGATTTTTACAGGCGTGCTGCTATCGTCTGCAGGAGAATCCCTTATGGAAAAACTGCCACATACGGGCAGATCGCGCTGCTCTGCGGGAAGCCCAGAAATGCGCGCCAGGTCGGATACGCGCTGAACCGGGGCAGGCTGGGGGACGGGATCCCGGCTCACCGGGTCGTCAATTCCCGGGGAATCTTAAGCGGCGCGGCCGCTTTTGAAACATATTAGAGGAGCAGAAGATATGAGTATAAGATGTATTGCACTTGATCTGGACAGAACGACTTTGAGCAGTGCGGGACATCTCAGTGAAAGGAACCGAAAGGTCATAGAACAGGCCATAGAAAGCGGGATACAGATCGCCGTGGCAAGCGGGCGTTCTCTGGATTCTCTTCCCGCGGCGGTCCTGGAGATACCGGGAATCCGGTACGCGATCACATCCAACGGAGCGGCGGTGTATGACTTAAAGGAGAGAACCTGCCTGAGGCAGTATAAGCTGAGAACAGAAGCGGTTCGGGATATCCTGCGCTGGACAGCCGAGGCAGATGTGACTTTTGAGGCATTTATTGATGGGAAACCTTACGCTGAGAAAGACTATGTGGAGGATCCGGTCCGGTTTGGGGCCATGCCCCGGTCAATCCCATATATACAGGGGACCCGGGAACCGGTGGAGAACATGCGGCATTTTATTCAGAGACATGAAGAGGAACTGGACTGCATTGACGTCGTGGTGAAAAGTGAAGAATATAAACAGCAATTGTGGGAAACTCTGCAAAAACAGGTACGGCATGTGTATATCACTTCCTCTGTAAAACAGCTGCTGGAAATCTCAGATGTGAATGCGGGAAAGGACGCGGCGGCGCAGTTCCTGATCGGATATCTGGGGATGACGAGGGAGGAACTTGCAGGCTTTGGCGACGGGCACAATGACAGCGGGCTTCTGGCATTTGCGGGAATCGGGTTTGCTGTGGAAAATGCTGTGGAAGAATGCAGGAAAGCGGCGGACCGGATCGTGGCTTCCAACGATGAGGACGGCGTTGCGGAGGGGATTGAGTACATACTTCAGCTGAACAGGAAAGAGGCGGAGGAGAGAACAATATGAGGATCATTATTTCACCGGCAAAGAAAATGAATATTGATACGGATACACTTGCTCCGACAGGGCTGCCGGTATTCCTGAAGGAAACAGAGCAGCTTGTGGAATGGATGCGGCGGCTCTCCTATGCAGAGGCCAAGGCACTCTGGAAGTGCAATGACAAGATTGCGGAGCAGAACTACAGGCGATTTCAGGAGACGGATCTGACCCGGAACCTGACGCCGGCAGTGACTGCCTACGAGGGGATTCAGTACCAGTACATGGCGCCCGCGGTGTTTGGCGCAGCAGAGTCGGAATATATCCAGGAGCATCTGAGGATACTGTCGGGATTCTACGGTGTGCTGAAGCCCTTTGACGGCGTCGTGCCGTACCGGCTGGAGATGCAGGCGAAGGCGTCTGATGCAGGGGATCTGTATCGGTTCTGGGGCGGAAAGCTGTACAGGGAAGCAGTGCGTGGCGATAAAGGAAATCCACCCTGCAGAAGAACGGAGAAGGAAGATTGGCGTAAGGGCGCAGTGATCGTGAATCTGGCGTCGAAAGAGTATTCCAGGTGCATTGAGAAATATCTACAGCCGGAAGATGCATTCATCACTGTTACCTTCGGGGAACTTGCGGATGGGAAAGTGAGGCAGAAAGGTACATATGCCAAAATGGCTCGGGGAGAGATGGTGAGGTATCTTGCGGAAACCCAAGCGGAGGAACCGGAGAAGATCAAAGGGTTCAGCAGGCTGGGCTACCGTTTCGCAGAAGAGCTGTCAACGGAGAAAGAATACGTATTTTTGAAACAGGAGGGATAGAGTATGGGATGTCTGGGAAATGTGCTGTGGTTTCTCTGCGGCGGACTGGTCAGCGGATTGAGCTGGTGTCTTGCCGGCTGTCTTTGGTGCATTACGATCGTCGGGATACCTGTGGGGATGCAGTGCTTTAAGTTCGCATCGCTGAGCTTCTTCCCGTTTGGAAAAGATGTCGTCTATGGGGGCGGCGCAGTGTCGCTTCTGCTGAATGTGATCTGGATCATCGTGTCCGGGCTGCCTCTGGCGATTGAACATCTTGTGTTCGGATGCGTCCTGTGCATCACGGTGATCGGGATCCCGTTCGGACTGCAGCATTTTAAGCTGGCGAAACTGGCTCTGATGCCATTTGGGGCGGAGGTGGGATAGCAGTGCCGGCTTCCGCGATATAGAGATATAAAATAGATGTGTTATGGAGGAAAAAGAATATGTATACTGCATCAGACAAAAGATACGAGAAAATGCTTTACAGACGCTGCGGGGCGAGCGGGCTTAAGCTGCCGGCGGTCTCGCTGGGACTCTGGCATAATTTCGGGGATACGGGAAACTTTGAGAATATGCGGCAGATCTGTTTTGCGGCATTTGACAACGGGATCACGCATTTTGACCTTGCCAACAACTATGGCCCGGAGCCCGGGAGCGCGGAGAAGAATTTCGGCAGGATTTTAAAGGAAGATTTGGGGCAGTACCGGGATGAGCTCATCGTCAGCACGAAGGCGGGCTATGACATGTGGGAGGGACCGTACGGGAACTGGGGCAGCAGGAAGTATCTGCTTGCCAGCCTGGACCAGAGCTTAAAGAGGATGGGGCTGGAATATGTGGATATCTTTTACCATCACCGGATGGATCCGGAGACGCCGCTGGAGGAAACGATGGGAGCTCTGGCACAGGCGGTCCGGTCGGGCAAGGCGCTTTATGTGGGACTTTCCAATTACGATGGCCCTGCGCTGAGAAAGGCGGAGGAGATCCTGGATGAAATGCACTGTCCGTTTATCATCAACCAGAACAGGTACTCTATTTTCGACCGCACGATCGAGGAAAACGGGCTGAAAAGCACGGCAGCGGAATTGAAGAAGGGGATCATCGCTTTCAGTCCTCTGGCGCAGGGGCTTCTGACGAACCGATACCTGAACGGGATCCCGGAGGACAGCAGGATCCGGACGGACGGCCGTTTCCTCAAGAAAGAGGCGCTGACAGAGAAAAGGCTGCAGCAGATCCGGAGCCTGAACGGCATCGCCGCAGGACGGGGACAGACTCTTGCGGAGATGGCGCTGAGCTGGGTGCTGCATGACGGGATCGTGACAAGCGTGCTGGTGGGAGCGTCGAGGCCGCAGCAGGTGCTTGATAACGTGAAGGCGATCGAGAATCTGGAGTTTACGGAGGATGAGCTGAAGAAGATTGAGGAGGTCCTGTGAGAAGGTACCATAACGAACAGAGTTCATGGAAAAGGAGCAGAAGCAGAGGATGACAGAGAAG
>CALWQS010000096.1 GCA_944383745.1 uncultured Mediterraneibacter sp.
AGAAAATGGGAGCGGATGTGCTGGTGGTCGACGAGTCGTTTGAGAAGATCCAGGAGATCTCGGAGCAGGTCTCCTACGCGGTGAAGGCGGATGTGTCCGATCCGGAAGCGCTTGAGGCGCTGGGCGGAAGGAATCTGGACGGAGCGGTGGTCGCCGTATCGGAAAATTTTGAGGCAAGTATCATGGCGACTATGCTGTGCAAGGAGATGGGTATTCCGCTCGTCCTCGCCAAGGCGAAGGACAAACTGCAGGGAACGATCCTGAAAAAGGTCGGAGCGGACAGAGTCGTATACCCGGAGATCGAGATGGGAAGCCGTGTGGCGAAGAATCTGGTGGCAAAAGAATTTACAGACTGGATCGAACTGTCGGACGACTACAGCATGGTTGAGGCGGTCGTACCTGAGAAATGGCAGGGAAGATGCCTTGCGGAACTGAGGGTGCGCGAGCGCTTCGGGATCAATGTGGTGGGTATCATCATCAACAAACAGGTTGACGTCACTCTCGATCCCCAGGAGCCTCTGCCGGAGAACGGCATCCTGATCATGATCGGCGCGAATGACGTCCTGCAGAAATTCGACGCGAAGAAAGGGGACAGATAATGATCACAAGTACGGCGAACGCCCAGGTGAAAGAGCTGGTCCGGCTGATGAAAAAAAGCCGCGCCAGAGACGAAGCAGGGGTATTTCTTGTGGAGGGTCCCCGCATGGCGGGAGAGCTTATGGAGGATACGGCATGGACCCCGGAGATCGAGAAGATCTATCTGTCGGAGAGCTATGCCGGGAAGCATAAGAATGAACTCCCTGTGATCGAGAGCCGGGCTGGGATGGAGATCCTGTCCGACGCCGTTTTTGCCCATGTCTCTGACACGAAGACGCCCCAGGGGATACTGGCGGTCGTAAAGAGAAAAGCGTACAGGATGGATGACATCCTCGGCGGGAATCCGTCCGCGGCCCATATTCTTGTGCTCGACAATCTGCAGGATCCGGGCAACCTCGGTACGATCTTCCGGACGGCGGAGGCTGCGGGAGTGACCGGGATCATTCTGAGCAGAGACTGTGTGGATATTTACAATCCGAAGGTGATCCGCTCCACAATGGGCGCGGTGTTCCGCGTTCCCTTCCTCTATGTGGACGATCTGCAGGGAACGATCGGAGAGCTGAAGCGAGAGGAAATCAAGGTATATGCTGCCCACTTAAAAGGAAGAAAGGCATATGATCAGGAAGATTACAGCGCAGGATGCGCATTCCTGATCGGCAATGAGGGAAACGGCCTGAGGGATGAGATCGCAGAGTGTGCGGATCACTATGTGATCATTCCCATGCAGGGCAGGGCAGAGTCCCTGAATGCCGCGGTGGCGGCGGCTGTGCTCATGTTCGAGGTGAGCAGGCAGAGACGGAGATCATAGATGAAACAAAAAGGCGGGATCTGACCGGGCGAGGGAGATCCCGCCCTTTATATTGCCGTGATACTGTTCACAGAAAAATTTTGGCAGAAACCTTTTGGCTGCTGGGGCACTTGTCCGCCCGCTGTATAAAGTGGTATAATTTTTTTGTGATCCGCCAAAGGGCGGCGGTACCTGCAGATTAGAGTACATCTTGCGAGAGATCTGTTAGTGTTCGCACGAATTGAGATGATGCTGTTCACAATAATAAGCAGATCAGTCTGCAAAATGTAAAATTATGCAAAAATATTGCATTTTTATGCATAAGCGTGTATACTGGCTAGTATGCCGGAGATAAACCGGCGTACAGCCTTCAGGAATTATGAGCGAGTCTTGGATCGCTTTGAAAACGGGGTGAGGCTTTATGAGACCATTGCTTGATCTGACGAAAGAATACGGACTTGTCCTGGATGGCGGAGGCGCCAGGGGCGCTTACCAGATCGGCGCGTGGAAGGCGCTGAAGGAAGCAGGCGTGAAGATTGCCGCTGTGGCAGGTACCTCCGTGGGCGCGCTGAACGGAGCGCTCATCTGCATGGATGATCTGGAGCGGGCGGAGAAGATCTGGAGCGAGATGCAGTTCTCCCGCGTCATGTCCGTGGATGATGACTGGATGAGGCAGCTCTTCCAGGGAGAGCAGAAGCTTGCGGATATCCTCACAGAACTGAAGAAAATCTTCCGGGACGGAGGCGTGGACGTGGGTCCGCTGCGGCAGCTGATCCATGAGAATGTGGATGAAGGAAAGATCCGAAGCAGCGGGAAAGAGTTCTGCATCGTGACATTTTCTCTGACGGATCTCAAAGAGCTGGAGCTGGGGATCGAGGAGATCCCGGAGGGGCGGCTGGAGGATTTTCTCCTGGCGAGCGCCTATCTCCTGGGCTTCAAGAACGAACCCATGGAGGACGGCAGGCGGTATATCGACGGCGGGATCGTCAATAACGTGCCGGCGGATGTCCTTGTAAGGCGGGGGTATACAGACCTGATCGAGATACGGATCTACGGTCCGGGCAGAGAGCCGAGAGTGCGGATGCCCGAGGATGGGGAGATGTATCGGATCGGTCCCAGAGTGAAGCTGGGGAGCATTATCGAGTTCGACCAGGAGCGGAGCCGACAGAACATGAAGATCGGATACTACGATGCAATGAGAATGCTCTACGGCTTGGAAGGAATCATCTACTATATCGACCAGGAGCATCAGGAGGAGTGGTATGAGCGCAGGATGCGCGATCTTACTGAGATTGAGAAGGCAGAGCTCGCGTTTATTCTCAAGATCGGACCGGGATATACGGATAAGGCACTGTATATGGCGATGCTGGAAGCGGCGGCGAAGCTGATGCGCGTGCCGAAATACTGCATCTACACAGTCGATGAACTGAGGCGGCTTGTAAGGGCGCGTTACGAGCGCGTGGCGGATTTTCAGGAAATGGAAGGTCTGCCGGGATTTATGGATATATTTTATAAGATAGAGAGGGACAGAATGATGAATTTAAAAGGAAGGAATTTTTTGACACTGAAGGATTTTACACCGGAGGAGATCACGTATCTGATCGACTTGTCGGCGGACGTGAAGGAGAAGAAGAAAAACGGCGTGCCGGTTGACCATTATAAGGGAAAGAACGTGGCGCTGATCTTCGAGAAGGACAGCACACGGACCCGCTGTGCATTCGAGGTGGCGGCCCACGACATGGGGATGGGCACGACATATCTCGGACCGACGGGATCTCAGATGGGGAAGAAGGAGAGCATCGAGGACACCGCAAGGGTGCTCGGCAGGATGTTCGACGGCATCGAGTACCGCGGATTCGGACAGGAGATCGTGGAGGATCTGGCGAAATATGCGGGAGTTCCGGTATGGAACGGCCTGACCAACGAGTATCATCCGACGCAGATGCTGGCGGACATGCTGACGATCCGGGAGAACTTCGGGAAGCTGAAAGGGCTGAAGCTGGTGTACATGGGCGATGCCCGCTACAATATGGGCAATTCCCTGATGGTCGCGTGCTCCAAACTGGGACTTGATTTTGTTGCGTGTACCACAGAGAAATATTTCCCGAATGCAGAGCTTGTGGCGCAGTGTCAGGAATATGCGAAGGAATCCGGCGCGACGATCACCCTGACTGACGATGTGAAGGCGGGGACCAAGAATGCGGACGTCATCTACACAGACGTGTGGGTGTCCATGGGCGAGCCGGACGAAGTATGGGAGGAGCGGATCCGCGAGCTGACTCCGTACAAGGTGACGAAGGAAGTCATGGCAAACGCGAAAAAGGATGCGATCTTCCTTCACTGCCTGCCCGCGTTCCATGATCTGAAGACGAAGATCGGAAAAGAGATGGGAGAGCGCTTCGGCATCCGGGATATGGAAGTGACGGACGAGGTGTTCGAGTCGGAGCAGTCCAAGGTATTCGACGAGGCGGAGAACAGGATGCACACGATCAAGGCGGTCATGATGGCGACACTGGGAGTGGAAGAATCGTGCAGATGAAGTAAGACAGAAAGTTATATTTGAGAATATGGAAGGATCACTGTTTGAGAACGGGAAAGCTGGCTGCTCAAACGGGGATCCTTTCTTTGTGTTCCGAATTTGACCAATATAATAAAATTAAAAGCAGAAAAGTGGTAGAAATTTCTTTGTTAAAAATATATAATGGTAGACAAAAGCATGAGGGAAAAATACACAAATTGAAAGCGGATTTAAAATGAAAATGAGCAAAAATGTAAAGCGAAAGTATTTCCTGGCAGTTCTTGCCGGCGCGGCTGTACTTGCGGCGGGAGGAACTGCGGCATGGATGTTCTGGAATGGAAGTTCGGATTTTTATCTGAGCATCAACGGCAGCGAAGTCAGCCGGGAGGAATATCTTGCGGCTGTAGAAGCGGTAGAGTACGATACGAAAATGCAGATACAGGAGGAGTATGATACGCCTTATGACGAAGAGTTCTGGGAGAGGGAATATCCGGGCGGATACGGGTATGAGATTCTCGCAGATAACGCAGAGGAATGGCTGAAATATACCCATGCGGTCTACAGCCTGGCGGAAGAATACGGAGATATTGACGACGGGAGTTATGAAGCGGCTGTAAAGCGCTGGGAGGCAGACCAGGAGAGCAGGGCTGAAAAGACGGCAAAGGGAGAAGTCGTATACGGACTGAAAGAGTACCCGCTTGATGTATATATCAGCTATGAGATCAGCATGCTGAAGGAGACTTACTGCAACGACTATGACAGAGAAGGCATGGAGCTCACGGAGGAAGAGATTCAGGAGCATTATGAGAGCAGCGAATGGATCTTTGACGAGAGTGATGAGAATGCTGATCTGGAAACGGCGCGGATCGCCGTAGAGAGGGAACTGCGCGAGCAGAGATATGACGAGATGATCGCGCAGAAAGAACAAGATTCTCAGGTGGACGGAGACAGAGATGCCGTGCTCCGGTTCACTTTGAAGAATATATCTCAATAAAGAAAGGAGAATGAGTATGAAGAAAAAAGTGTTAAGCGGACTGCTTGCGCTCGCGCTTGTTGTTTCATCAGGCGCATCAATGATTCCGACTTACACAGCAGAGGCAGAAGAGCCGGGAACGACCTATTATGTCAGCTCCATCGACGGAGACGACAGCAATGACGGTCTCTCAGAGGACAAGGCTTTCGCGACGCTGGACAAGATCAATGAGATCACACTCCAGCCGGGGGATGAGGTGCTGCTTGAAAAAGGATCTGTATTTGAAGACCAGGCGCTCCACATCAAAGGCAGCGGAAGCGAAGAGGCACCGATTATTGTGTCCACTTACGGAGAGGGGGACAGGCCGCAGATCAATACCAACGGACACGGTCAGTGGTATCAGAATTACGGCGGGCATCTCGACAATACGAACCATAAGTGGAAAGGCACGGTATCGTCATCTATCCTTCTCATGGACGTAGAGTACATTGAGATCAGCGGACTGGAGATCACAAATGACCGCGCGTCCGCGACGGATACAGAAAAAGACAAGGAGTACAATGACGCTTTTGCGATGGACAGAACCGGAGTTGCCGGCGTGGCAAAGGATAAAGGAACGGTAGACCACATCGTCCTTGACGATCTGTATATCCACGACGTGACAGGAAACGTCTACAACAAGCATATGGCGAACGGAGGAATCTACTTTATCGTAGAGACTCCGGAAAATGAAAGCGAAACAGGTATCGCAAGATACAATGACGTGCAGATCAGGAACTGCTACCTTGATACAGTAAACCGCTGGGGCATCGCAGTCGGCTATACGTATCAGTGGGGACAGTTTAAGACGGCAGAGCTCAGTGATGCAACGATGGAAAAATACGGTTCATCCAACGTTGTGATTGAGAACAACTATGTGGCAAATTCAGGCGGTGACGCTATCACAACAATGTATCTGGACAGACCGGTTGTACAGTACAATGTATCACAGAACGCTGCAAAGCAGATCAACACGACAGATTATTCCAAGCAGCAGCCGCAGCTTGACCCGACGACCGGCGAATGGACAGGAAATTTACTGGCAGTCGGAAACCAGCGCGTGGCAGCGGGAATCTGGCCGTGGAAATGTAAAGACGCTGTATTCCAGTATAATGAGTGCTTCAATACTATGAACGCTGCACATGGAAACGGCGACGGACAGCCGTGGGATGCAGATTACGGCGACGGCACAAACTATCAGTACAATTACAGCCATGGAAATACGGCAAGTACGGTAATGTTCTGCGGTGTTGAGTCAGTGAACAATACCTTCCGCTACAATATCAGCCAGAATGAGGATATGGGTCCTCTTGACCCGGCCGGAAATACCGGAAACTGCCATGTGTACAACAACACATTCTACATCAAGGAAGGGCTTACCTCGATCTGGAGCACCATGCATGCAAACAACGGCCCGATGACGATCGAGAACAATATCTTCTATTTTGCAGGAGATACGCCGGTTGCAGCGACGAACTGGAATCCGAGCGGAAATAAGGTTTATGACAACAACCTGTATTATAATGTAAGCACATATCCGAACGATGCAAATGCGGTTAAGGTTGACGCGGGAACTCCTGTCCTTGTTGATGCCGGATCAGGACCGGTTCAGGCGGCAGAAGACGGAAAAGCAAGGCTTCATGACGATCCGGAAGCAGAGACAGTATTTGACGGATATAAGCTGGCAGAGAATTCTCCTGCGCTCAATGCAGGAAAGGTAATCACAGACCAGAACGGTTTCGAGCTCGAGCATGACTTCTTCGGACATGAGATTACAGCAGTTCCGGAGATCGGCGCGGCAGAAAGCGATATGGTATCTCTGGCAGTGCGCTCGAATGTATACAGAGTCAACGCATCTGCAATGGAGATTTCCGCACTTCCGAAGAATACGACGGCAGCGGAACTGAAAGAAAACCTGATCTATGATTCCGCAGTTACTCTTATTGTGACGGACAGCGAAGGAAATGAGCTTGACGACGCAGATATCGTGACAGGCGGAATGAAGGTTGTGCTTACCTACGGTGAAGACAGCCTGACATACACAATCGTTGAAAACACAGACAATGAGCTCAAATCTTCCGTATTTATGGTAACGGATAAAACGATCTATGTACCGTTTACGGAGAATGACCCGGCGACAGTAGAAGAACTGAAGGACGGCGTTGAGGTTCATGAGACAGCTTCCGTATCCGTATGGAACGGAGACGAGGAAGTAGAGAGCGGAGCTGCAGCAGCGGGCATGACGCTTCGCATCACTGCTGAAAACGGAGAGACAAACGATTACACAATCGCTGTGAAGAACGACTATCAGTGGGCAAAGGATTATGTACACGGACAGCAGGGCAACGTTTGGTTCGCTCAGGCGAAGGTTGATGGAGAGTGGCAGAATATCACGACTGTTGATTCTACCGGATGGCCGAACTGGGCGCTTGATGCCTACTACGGACCTGGCGTAGACGCTCCGCAGGGAACAACCTCCGGTTACGGCGACGACGTACACGGACTGCTCTCCACACCGCTCAAGACTGCGACAGCAGAGGCGACAGCTATGGCGTTCCGCGCACCGAAGACCGGTATGGTGAACTTCAGCGTCAAGGACGACGAGCCGTACTTGAGACAGGCAGGCAACTCCGGCGGAAGCGTAACGATTACATTAATCGTAAATGGCGAAGAAGTACAGAGCTGCACAATGTCCGAAAGCAATGTGAAGGCAGACTTCCCGGATGTGAACCGTATCTGGGTAGAGAAGGGAGACTGGATCATTGTACAGGCAGAGAATGAGGGAAGCCCGAGCAAGGGAAGCGTACATATTACTCCGGAGATTACTTATGTAGATGCAGAATTTTCAGAGGAAAACCCGCTTGTATTCCCGAGCACCACGGATGAGACGGTATCCTTCGAGGCAGAGTACGCGACAGAGCTGATCAACAGCAATGACGGTGAATCCGACCCGAACTGGCCTATGGCAATCGCCAGCGCCAACTGGGCAAGCGGCGGCAGGTTCGTGAACTGTCTCGCAAAAAATGATTATATCAAGTATGCATACAGAGCAGACGTGGCCGGCACTTATGAAGTGACGATGACCTACAGAAGCGGTTCTCCTACAAATAAGGTTCAGCTTATGTCCGAACCGGAAGGCGTTATCGTTTCTGATATTCAGACAGTGAAGAACGCAAACCAGCAGACAGATACTCTGACCTTCAATATTACAGTAACACAGGCAGGAGCGGGAACACTTGTTGTCACAGCTCCGGATGATGGAAAGGGTCCGCAGATCGATAAGTTCGAGATCAGACTGGTTGAGACAGCGCCGGAGGTTGATAAGAGCGAACTTCAGGCGGCTTATGACGAAGCAGCTGAGATGGACCTGAGCATCTATACAGATGAGAGCAAAGCGGCGATGGAGGCTGCGATCGCAGCGGCAGAGGAAGTCCTTGCTGATGCGGATGCAGACCAGGATGCGGTTGACGCTGCCCTGGCAGCACTGAACAGCGCGAAAGAGCAGCTTACTGTGAAAGAGGCGGATAAGACAGCTCTTCAGGATGTTCTTGCAGCAGCCGAAGAATATGCGGCGAAGATCAGCAATTATACACAGGATACCGCAGAAGCGTTCCAGGCGGCTTACGATGCGGCGAAAGAAGTATTCGCTGACACAGCAGCATCTCAGGAAGCGGTTGACAGCGCGGCGGCAGAGCTGCAGGCTGCAATCGACGGCCTGAAGCTTGCGGGCGAGATCTCAACAGCGGTTCTCGAGTATGCGTTAGA
>CALWQS010000097.1 GCA_944383745.1 uncultured Mediterraneibacter sp.
AGAGAGAGTTTTTATATACGGATATAGAAAAAGAGTTTCGGGAGTTTATTACAATATGCAGGGGGAATGGCCTCAAGTTATCGGGAAGGATATTTTACTCAATTGAACATATTAGTAAAGAGGGAAGAGTTGTGGCAGAGTTTTTTTATCCCTCGGCTCATTTGAAAAAAGTACGGAATACTATGCTGCACTTCTGGAGATTGCTTCTGCAAAGGGAAAGCAGATTATTTCCCCTATATATAATGAAATTTGTGCAGATGGGAAAAGTTTATATTTTATTGTAAAAGCGGCAGTCGGATAAGGAACAGTGCTGCAGGGAGTATTGCTATGGACATAAGAGCAACAAATAATTTTCGATATAAGCTGATAAGAGATAAAGAAAATGTATATGCTGTTGACTGGCTGCCTCATTGGTATTCCATTTTTGCAGGAGTTTTTATATGCTTTTTTGAAAAGAAAGCATATACCTTGACAGAACAACAGGCAGCATTTTTAGAAAGAAGAGGGGGGATGGATTCTCTTTCTCTTTTTTGGGGACCAATTTTGACAATACTTTTCTGTACCGCGGCAAGAGCGATATCTCGTCAGGTGAATATAGAAGGAATAGTGAATGGCCCCGCCTTTATTTTTATTTTGCTATTTGCCGTCTTTTTATTCTATAGTATATGGAGAAAGAGAAAAGGTTTAAAGCTAAAAAAATGTTTAGGAACCAGCAGTGAAGCGTGTACTATAAAAATCATCTGTAAAAAATTGAATGAAGAAAGTAAACTGTATTTTTCTTGTGCTGTCGTTGAATTGATTTTTCAAGGGGGAATGTACGCAATTATTCTATGGTTTTGTTTTTATCCTGCGGTGATTTTAGATGCAAAAATAATAATCCTTGCTGCATGTATTATTTTTTTATATTTCTTTTCAGCAGGATTTTTGCCGGATCGGCTTTTCATAGATGTAAAAATTGTAAGATGAGAAAAGAGCGGTCTGCCTGAAAAAGAAATGGTACATTTCTAAAAAGGTCAGGAAAAGGTGAAGAATTAATGCTGAATTAATTGAAACTCAATGAAAAAAACAGTTGAAATTTATTAAAAAAAGATATATAATAACAAAGGTTCGTCTGAGAAAGAGGAACAGATGCCGGAATAGCTCAGTCGGTAGAGCACTTCACTCGTAATGAAGGGGTCGTCGGTTCAAGTCCGATTTCCGGCTTAGGAATCAGTGGCGTTGGTATTTTAAATATCAACGTCTTTTTCTTTTTTATGTTTCTGAGAGGACTTTTTATGATATACTGAGAGAGATGTTTTGTATCAGGAGGAGATAGGGATGAAACCTTCGGAAGAAACTGTAAAGCTGTTTGAGAAAGACCGCTTTGCTACGGACAATGGGGCTGTGATCGATGAAGTGGACGACCACTATGCCAGATGCAGCCTTCGCGTAGAGGCAAAGCATAGAAATGCTATGGGCGCGGTTATGGGAGGCGTTTATTTCACTTTGGCGGATTTTGCGTTTGCTGTGGCGGCAAACTGGCAGGAGATCGGCACAGTCTCGCTTCATTCAGATATTGCGTATCTCGGCGCAGCGCGGGGGGACGTGCTGACGGCGGAGGCAGTGTGCGTGAAAAACGGCAGGACGACGAGCTATTACAGGATCGAAGTGAAAGACGCGCAGGGTAAGACTGCCGCTGTCGTCAATACAACAGGTTACAGAAAAGAATGACGGCACAGGCTGTATCAATATGAAAAAATATGGAGGAGTAGAAAATGGAAAAATCAAAAGTGTATTACAGTGATCTCAGGGCGCTCCCGGGGACAAATCTCCCGGAGAAGCTGAAAAAACTGATCCGAAAGGCAGGAATCGGGGAGATCGATTTTGAGAAAAAGATGACAGCGATCAAGATCCATTTCGGAGAACCGGGCAACTTGTCGTTCCTGCGCCCCAATTATGCAAAGGCAGTGGCGGATGTCGTGAAAGAACTGGGCGGACGCCCATTTCTCACAGACTGTAATACGCTGTATGTGGGGAGAAGAAAGGATGCGCTGGAGCATCTTAGCGCGGCATATGAGAATGGCTTTAATATTCTGTCAACAGGATGCCACATCATTATCGGGGACGGACTGAAAGGGACGGACGACGTCTCCGTGCCGGTAGAGGGCGGCGAGCTGGTGAAAGAGGCGAAGATCGGGCGGGCTGTTATGGATGCGGATGTATTTATCAGCCTCAGCCATTTCAAAGGACACGAAGCAGCAGGGTTCGGCGGATGCATCAAGAATATCGGCATGGGCTGCGGAAGCCGCGCCGGCAAGATGGAACAGCACAACAGCGGGAAACCGACAGTCAACAGGGAAGTCTGCGTGGGCTGCCGCGTCTGTTCCAGAAACTGCGCCCACGGTGCGATTTCATTCCCGGAGAAGAAAGCGAGCATCGACCATGAAAAGTGTGTGGGATGCGGAAGGTGTCTCGGCGCCTGCAATTTTGACGCCATCTATAATGAAAATGAATCTGCGGTGAAGGATCTGAACATAAAGATGGCGGAGTATACGAAGGCGGTAGTTGACGGCCGTCCGGCGTTCCATATCAATCTGGTCATCGACGTCTCTCCTTACTGCGACTGCCATGCGGAGAATGACGTGCCGATCCTTCCCGACGTGGGAATGTTTGCAAGCTTTGACCCGGTTGCCCTTGACCAGGCGTGCGCCGACGCATGCAACGCGCAGGAGCCGATGCCGGGAAGCCTGCTGGACGAACATATGCATGCGGAAGATTTTCACGACCATCACGATCATTTCGTGAATACGACGCCTGAGAGCGAGTGGAAGACCTGCCTGGCGCATGCAGAGAAGATCGGCCTGGGCAGCAGAGAATACGAACTGATCAAAGTGGAATAATGCGAGGCAAAATCTTCTATAGGAGGAAGAGAGGATGCAGAAAAAAGTAGACCGCCGGGTCAGAAAAACAAAAAGCCAGCTCAGAAAAGGGCTGGCACGCCTGCTGCAGGAGAAGAGCATCGGGGAGATCACGGTAAAGGAGCTTGTGGAAGAGGTAGATATCAACCGCTCTACATTCTATCTGCATTATTCTGATATTCCGTCTCTGCTCAAAGAGATCGAGGACGATATGATGGATGAGATGGAGCGGGCCGTCAGGGAACATCCGATCCAAGAAAATTCTACGGGCAGATTTATCGAGGACATCTTTCGGGTGCTGGACGAGAACCGCGAGGTGGGCCGCGCGCTGATCGGTCCCCACGGCGACCTCGGCTTCATCCGGCGGATCGAGAAGCTGCTTGAGGAGAACAGCAGGGAGCTCTTAGAAAAGCTATTCCCGGAGAGAGTGGAAGATATGAAGTTTTTTTATTCGTTCTGTCTGAACGGCTGCCTTGGATTTGTGAAGACATGGCTGGAGGACGGGGCGGCTAAAACTCCGGAGTGTGCGGCGGATATGACGTTTCGTATGGTCGTGAGTTCAATGCGGGCGTTTTATGACACCGCAGGAGAAGCTTCCGCGATGGAAACAAAAGAAGGAAAAGAGGAAGAGAGGAAGTAACAATGAAGAGAGAAAAATTTGGCTCCCGTCTGGGCTTCATCCTGATTTCGGCAGGATGCGCGATCGGACTGGGAAATGTGTGGCGGTTCCCGTATATCACGGGGCAGTACGGCGGAGCGGCCTTCGTGCTGATCTATCTGTGCTGTCTCGTGCTTCTCGGACTGCCGATCATGATTATGGAGTTTTCAGTAGGACGGGCCGCGGGCTGCAGTATTGCGAGGGCTTTTGAGAGGCTGGAACCGCTGGGGACAAAATGGCACTGGTACAAATGGTTTGGAATCGCAGGCAATTATCTGCTCATGATGTTCTACACAACGATCGGCGGATGGCTCCTGATCTATCTGTTCAAGATGGCTGCGGGAAGCTTTGAGGGAATGGACACTGCCCGGATCCAGGGTGAATTTTCTGACCTGATGGGGCAGCCGGTGCTTATGACCGTTTTCATGGTCGCTGTGGTTGTTATGTGTTTTGGGGTCGTCAGCCTGGGGCTGCAGAAAGGCGTGGAAGGGATCACGAAGATCATGATGGTCCTTCTGCTGGCTCTCCTGATCATTTTAGCAGTACGTGCCGTGACTCTGCCCGGAGCAGGCGCCGGACTTGAGTTCTATCTCCTTCCCGATTTCGGAAAAATGAAGGAAGCGGGCATAATGGAGGTTGTCTCAGCAGCGATGGGGCAGTCATTCTTTACCCTCAGTCTTGGAATCGGGGCAATGGAAATTTTCGGAAGCTATATTGACAAGAAGCGTGCCCTTCCGGGCGAGGCGGTCTGCATCACGATCCTGGATACAAGCGTGGCGCTGATTTCCGGACTGATTATCTTTCCGGCGAGCTTTGCATTCGGAGTAAACCCGGACAGCGGTCCGAACCTGATCTTCATCACGCTGCCGAATATCTTCAACTCAATGGCAGGAGGCAGGCTGTGGGGCGCCATCTTCTTCCTGTGCATGTTCTTTGCGGCGGCTTCGACGATCATCGCCGTGTTCGAGAACATTATCGCCTTCGCAATGGATCTCACAGGGTGCTCAAGAAGAAAGGCTGTCGTGATTAACCTGATCGCGATTATCGTCCTTTCCATGCCCTGCGTGCTCGGTTATAACGTGCTCAGCGGCTTCGCACCGCTCGGAGAGGGCTCTGCCATCCTGGACCTGGAAGACTTCATCGTCAGCAACAACCTGCTTCCGCTGGGAAGCCTTGTGTACGTACTCTTCTGTACTACACGTTACGGCTGGGGCTGGAAAAATTTCCTGAAAGAAGCCAACACCGGACAAGGCCCCAAATTCCCCAAATGGGTAAGGCTCTACGTCACCATCGTAGTCCCCATCATCGTCCTGTTCCTCTTCATCCAGGGGTACTGGTCTAAATTTGCATCCTAGGCTCAAGCCATGCACAAGAAAAAAGGAGAAGTCATCTGTCGTGCTCGCACGAACAGATGACTTCTCCTTTTTTCTTGTATAGGGCGCAGCCCGTGAGCGAGATGGAGCGAAGCGGAATCGAGCTGCATGGCTTGCCCCCTATTTAGTAACAATGACAGGGATATAGTGAAAAACGCAAGTAATAATATACAAAAATACGACGCTGAATTTATACATATTGTGTAAATGGAACGAGAAATCAAGAGCGGAGTGCAAAAAAAAGAAACAATAATGCAAATTCTCCGGTCAAAACCATAGTATAATAGGTTTACAGATTTATGCTGCCGGGTGAGGAGACGGCAGGACTGTATCTGTAAAAAAATAAGAAAGGATGTGTATTATGAAAAGAGCATGGAAAAGTCTGGCATCAGTGATGCTGGCTGTTGCTATGGTTCTTACAACTGTGATGACGTATCTTCCGTCCCTGGAAGTGCTTGCGGCGCCGGTTATGAAGAACATGGCTCATCTTAAGTCAGGCGGCGGCAACGCCAACGGGCATTTCGGCAGCGATAATCCGGAAGCGTTTATCTTATCCGATACTGCTGATGTTACAGACGAAGACTTCAGCTTTACGCTGAAAGTTGGAAGTACGAAGGATGACACACGTTTCCGCTTCGTAAACAAATATGTGGATGATGACAACTGGTCATTTATCGCATATGACGGCATGTCAAACAACTGGTTCGTCCAGTATGCGGCCGGCGGGGCAAGCGCATATCCGGGACTGTCAGGTCTTCCGAGCCTGAACCAGAACGATATCGTGGAGATCTCCGGAAGCTATGGAGACGACGGACTTACAGTCAGTGTGAACAACACGACAAGCGGAGAGTCCGGAACCGCAGCGGTTACTGATTCTAATTTCCTTTCCCTGAAAGATAAGGCAGGAAAGATCGGTTTCGGCGCAGGTACATACTCAACTTCTTATACCGATATTTATTTTGCGGACGTAGCTGTCGGTGACCGCGAATATGCGGAGGCTGACTACAGCAGCTGGTCGCTGTATCGGGAAGAAGCGGAGGGCCAGACCTGGGAGCCGCTTGTGTCGGTTGAGGTCGGCGATGACGGCGAAGGCGGAGATACTCCGTCCACAGATGAAAAAGGAAGAAAGTGGATTACCGTACAGGGCGGTTCTAACAACAGCGGCGGTCACAGTTACGGCGACGCGTCTGTTAAAGCTCCAGCACTCCTCCTGGACAATGACAAGACGATGCCGGTTGACGGTACACTTTCGCTGACTTTCCGTCCGGTAAGCAGCAATAACTTCGGTATCTTCTATATGTATGGGGATGACAACAACTGGCTCTATATCGGATATGACTCATCCAGCAAGTGGTACTATCAGTACAAGCTGAACGGAAGCGGCAGTTATCCGCAGCTGGCAGGTCTTCCGGCTCCGGAAAACGGAGAAGAGATGACAATTGAAATTTCACTTTCCAGAGAGCAGCTTGCTGTTACGGTAAACGGTACACGTACAAGCGTATCTGCACCGAACCTGCTCACGCTTGCGGAAAAGCTCGACGGCACAGGCCGATTCGGCGTGAAGACGAACGGAGCTACCAAAGTTGAGTTCGCAGATGCAGCTGTGAATGGAATAAACTGCATGGAAGACAACTGGGTATGGTGCGCAGAGCGTGCCGGACAGGTAACAGAGTCATACTATACTGCTGTCGCAGCAGTCTCCGGTACGGTGACGAACGCGGACGGCGAGCCTGTTCAGGGCGCGACAGTACGCTTCGGCGTGAATGCATCTGAGACAGATGCAAGCGGTACTTATGCATTTGACGCTCTTGAAGTCGGAGAATACAATGTAGCTGCAACAGCGCCGGGATACCAGGCATATGAAAACGTAGTGACTGTAGAAGCAGGAAAAACGAATGTATTCGATATCCAGCTCCAGGAGAAGACACCGATTAATCTTGATGACTATGACTCCATTGCATCAGACTACATGACAGTCTATGTCGGCAAGGAGTTCCCGCTCGTTGCGAGATATGTGCTGAACGACGGAAGCGAGACGATCTTCCGCGCGCAGGAGACGCGGCTGAATGAGATTGAGATCAATGGCACTCCGATTGTTCCGACGAATGTGGAAGTTTCTAATGACGGAGCATCCCAGTCATACAGCATGACCCTTGTGAATGAAGAGGAAGCGATCGATCTGTCCATGACAGTGAAGATCAGCGTCGACGATAACGACCTGACATGGGAAGTTACCGAACTGACGAAAAACGACGGATGTGTGGATATTGCTTCCATTGATATTCCGGATCTGAATCTTGTCGCAGTAGACGCGGTGGAGACTGACGCGGTGTTCAACGGCGCGAAGGCTTCCAACTCAACTGTCACAAGCGGCGATAAGGAAATTACATGGGAGGAAGGCTTCAACCCGTCTACGACAGACGGATACCTTTATGCGTTCCTTACAAACGGCAGCTTAAGCGCAGGCCTCTGGAGCAACTCTGAGATCGAAGGCGATGAAAGAGTAGTCCTGAACAGCGGCGCAGATACCATGAGCCTTACAAGTGCAAAATGGTACTACGAAGACGGAGATGAGAACGCACAGGCAAAGAGCGACTATGACTATCCGGTCAGCGAACTTCCGTGTGCAAAGGTCTGCATCGCAGGAAATATCAACGGAGACGATGAGCTCGACTGGAACGACGGCGCGCTGGCATTCCGCGATATCATGAACTATGCGGACGGCTCAGAGGATGTGAAGAATCTGGTGAACTACCGTATCGTAATGAACTTCGCGAGTATGGCGTCCAACCCGTACATGACGACAGCAGACAACATCAAAAAGGTTTACCTTGCAACAGACGGACTTCCGCAGGCAGTTATGCTGAAGGGATACGGAAGCGAGGGTCATGACTCCGCAAACTCTGAGTATGCGCATATCGCAGAGAGAGAAGGCGGCGTGGAAGATTTCCAGGATCTGATCAAGATCGCTCATGAATATGGCGCTGAGATCGGTATCCATATCAATGCACAGGAGTCCTATCCGGAGTCCAAGTCCTTCAATGATACAATGGTATCCAACGGTTCCGGAAACGGCTGGGGATGGCTGGATCAGTCCTATGTCATCGATAAGCTGTGGGATCTCGGAAGCCAGGCAAGATATAAGAGACTGGTGCAGCTGTTCGACCGTATCAACGAGACTGATTTCTACAGCGGAGACTGGGATAAAGGCGAGTATGTCGGAGAGTCCGAAGGAACACTCAACGCGACGATGGATGAGATCGCAGAGTATGCAGCAGGGCTGGAAGACAATATGGACTTCATCTATCTGGATGTATGGTACCAGGATGCCTGGGAGACCAGAAG
The DNA here is from genome assembly GCA_944383745.1 of uncultured Mediterraneibacter sp. Taxonomy (GTDB): domain Bacteria; phylum Bacillota; class Clostridia; order Lachnospirales; family Lachnospiraceae; genus Mediterraneibacter. The sequence continues at coordinate 8,274 of CALWQS010000097.1, forward strand.
GATCGCTGAGCAGATCAATTCCCTTGGATGGAGATTCACAACAGAATTCCCGTACGAAGGAGAGTATGATTCCACATGGTCCCACTGGGCGACAGACGCTGCTTACGGCGGCAATACCACAAAGGGATACAACAGTGAGATCATCCGCTTCATCCGCAATGACCAGAGAGACGTCCAGGTGATCAACTACCCGTCCTTCGGCGGCGCGGCAGACAACCCGCTGCTCGGCGGATTCAGGCTGTACGGCTTTGAAGGCTGGGGCGGAGACCAGGATTTCAACAAGTATATCAGAGAGACATTCACAGAGAACCTTCCGACGAAATTCCTGCAGCACTATTACGTGACTGACTGGGAGGACTACGA
>CALWQS010000098.1 GCA_944383745.1 uncultured Mediterraneibacter sp.
AGGACACATATGAAGATTATAATCAACAGTTCATCGATGGTACCGATCTATGAACAGATCATGGATCAGATCAAGGCACAAATCACTGCCGGGGATCTGAGAGAAAACGACGTACTCCCCTCTGTCCGCACTCTTGCGAAAGACCTGAAGATCAGCGCCCTGACGGTCAAGAAGGCGTACGACAATCTTGAGCAGGAAGGGTATACAGTGACGGTCCACGGGAAAGGCACTTATGTCGCCGCCGCGGATACTGAGCGTATGCTTGAGGAGCAGCGCCGGGAAGTGGAGAGCGACCTGGAAAAGGCGGTTGAGAAAGGCCGCAGGTGCGGGCTGAAGGACGAGGAGATCAGGGAGTTGTTTGATTTGATAATGGAGGACTAGAAGATGCTTGAGATCAATGGTTTAGTAAAACATTACGGTGAATTTACTTTGAACTGTACGATGAAGGTGGAGCCGGGACGAATAACAGGGCTGGTGGGAGAAAACGGTGCGGGAAAGAGCACGACGTTCAAGGCTGTACTTGGACTTATCACATATGACGCGGGAGATGTCACCCTGCTTGGGAAAGCGCCGTCAGAGCTGACAGAGGAAGAGAAGCAGAAGATCGGCGTGACACTGGCAGAGTCCGGGTTCAGCGGATATCTGAAGGTAAAGGATGTCGTACCTGTGCTGGCAGCCCTCTATCCTGCCTTTGACAGGGAGAAGTTCCTTGGTCTGTGCCGGAAGTTCGGGATACCGCAGGATAAGTATATCAGGGAATTTTCCACGGGGATGAAGGCGAAGCTGAAGGTGCTGGCAGCAGTTACCCACGGCGCGGATTTTCTCCTGATGGACGAACCTACGACAGGACTTGACGTGATGGCGCGAGAGAGCATCCTGAATCTGTTCCGGGAGTATATGGAAGAGGATGAGAACAGGAGTATCCTGATCAGCTCCCATATCTCTTCTGATCTGGAAGGACTGTGCGACGACATTTATATGATCCACAACGGCGGGATCGTGTTCCACGAGGATACCGACGTGCTGCTCAATGAGTACGGGCTGATCAAAGCAGATGAAGAGCAGTACAGAAAACTGGACAAAGAATATATCCTGAGAGTCCGCAGAGAGAGCTTCGGATACTCCTGCCTGACTGGCCAGAAGCAGTTCTATCTGGAGAACTACCCGGGCGTTGTGGTGGAGAGGGGAACACTGGACGAAGTGATAACCATGATCATAGGAGGGGAAAAGTTATGAAAGGAATGCTGATCAAAGATTTCAGGCTTTTGAAAAATCAGGGAAAGGCCCTGCTGCTCATGCTTTTTGCCGTGGCAGTATTTATGAATTTTATAACGGATGTGGGACCGTCTTTCATCGTGGGGTATATTACGATCATTTTCTCGCTCTTTACGGCGACGACGATCAGCTATGATGAATTTGACAACTGCTATATTTTTCTCATGACGCTTCCGATCACGAGGAAAAAATATGTGGATGAAAAATATGTCTTTGCACTGGTTTCGATCGTATGCACATGGGTGGTCGGAACGGTGCTGGGAACTGCGATGCTGCTTGTGCGGTCAGAGGCAGAGATGAATGCAGCCGAGTGGATGGGATCCTGCCTGGGCTACATGTTTGCGGCGTGGATCTGTGTGAGCATCATGCTTCCGATCAGATTGAAATTTGACTCGGAAAAGTCCAGATATGCCAACCTGATTATGATCGCAGTCGTTTTTATCGCGGCGTTTCTCGTGTCCAGCGCCATAGATTATCTGCCGGTGAACATTGTGGAGGCGGGAAAAGAATGGCTTTATGGAATGAGCGCGGCAGGGATACTGGGATTGTCGGCAGGTATTACGGCAGTGATAGTAGCGGTTTCCTATGCGTGCAGCCGGCACATTATGGCGAAGAAAGAATTTTGAGGTGAGTGGAATGAAAAATTTTTGACAACAGATATTGAGGCGGTGTCAGCGGATGCTGCCCGTCAGAAAAGCAGAAACGCACAGCTTATCCGGCTGTGCGTTTCTGGTGATTAACAAATTCTTCAGAGAGCTCCATCAGACGGTTCCGCATCCGGATAGTGTCCTCGAGGAGTGTATGCGCATCTTCGACCGAGGCGGGAGCGGCGCTTCCGTATTTGTTGATACACTCGGCGGGACGTCTCAGCGTGTCCAGGAGCTGGAGCAGCTTTTCCCTGATTTCCGGATCAGACTGCATCAGGAATTTCGCCTTGGAAATATCCCGGATTCCTTTTTTCAGCATCTCGCATCGGGGAGAACTGAGACAGTACGGAGCGGAGTGGCTTCCCGATGCTGCATGTTCTGCCGCAGGATAGACATACCAGCAGTCGCCCGGCTCGAACACGGAGTAGGAATTTCCGCCCAGCGGATCATCGGTCCAGTTGTCCCATGCCCAGCGGAGGAATCCGTCTGCGCCCTGGGCGAGGGTATACCACATCATCCACTCATTTTCTGCCGGATCATTGTAGAGAAAGCTTCCGGGATAAATGCCCGTGCAGTTGTAGATGGTCGTATTCAGTCCAAGCTCCCTTCTGTGCGCGGCGAACCGGCGGAACAGATCCCCCTCTCTTTCAATGTGGCACAGAGCCACGGAGACATCGTCGATCTTGTCCGTAAATGCAGGATCGTCCTGATTGTTATAGTTGAGTGCAGAGAAGATCTTGAAATGCTTTCCGGAACTTGTGGAGCGGACAGATCGTATGAGCTCCACGGCCGGGACCAGCTCGTCAGGTTTTCTCTCATCCATTGCAATATAGGTCAGATCCAGCCATCCCTTTGCTTCTGAGTGGCTGATGAAGTCTGTGAGAAATGCAGTCCACACAGCAGTCCATTCATCGGTTCCCGGAGTGAAACGCGCGGTCACATACTGTCCGGAGGAGCGGTCTGTGTATCCGATCTGATTCTCCCACGGAACGATGCTGTAGCATTGGATCATGCCGATACCGCTGCCGGGATCCAGGATGCCGAGGCGCACTGCATAGCTGATCCAACGGTCGTACCAGCTGTAGTCAAAAGAGAAGGTTCCATCTGCCTCGCGGAACCATTTGATCATGGAAGGATTTCCGTAAAAGGACTGATGATTCCATGCTTCCTCCACAATAGTGGCAGTGACTGCCCGCCCTCCTGTCTCCTGATAAGCCAGAAGGCTGTCCTTGAGATATTTAAAATGTGTATCTGTAAAGTATTTTATTTCTTCGACCCCGTAATATTCCCCGATGGCAAAGGGATACTGCCACAGCTCTGCAAGCGTGCTGGTGTCCGATGCAGAAGGCTGGACGAGGTCGATGACATGCAGAGTACAGTCTATGATGACCGGTGAAAGACTGGCACCGTCTGCGGCTGTGCGCTCAGCGGTACTGCTGCGTTGGGCAGTGACGGACAGCGTGCCGCAGTAGATCCCGGGATGTGTATCCATGGGGATGGAAATGTCGATCCATACGAAGCGGACAGAATGCGGGCTGATCTCAACTGCACCGTCTTCGGGGACAAGGACATCCGGGAACGGCTTCACAGGTGCACTGGGATCATTTCTTCCGATATTTACGCAGACATTCTGCATCCGGCGGATGTGGATGTTTCTGTTATCGATGACACTGCCGGTGTCGGAAATGAGGCGTCCCGCTGTGATCGATGCGGTCAATGTCTCATCACACCGATTCAAGAGGATCAGTTTTGTACATACAGTGTCGTTCCGCCATGCGGATTCTGAGAATGCGGCGGAAAAGGAAGCGCTGTCTGCAGCGAGTGTTTCTTCGGTATCGAGTTTTTCGGGAAGACCGACGAAGACGGAGAGAGGCTCTGAGCCGGCCGATGCATTCAGGGAAGCCCCTGCGCGTATCTGTAAAAATGATTCTGTCATTTGAAATCTCCTTTCCCGGCGGACGGATCGTCTGCCTGATTATCATTATATCTGTTTGGCTGCTTTTGAAAAGTCCTTAAAGGAGTATTTGTTGACATTGCCTGGCAGGGAGCGGCGAGGACGGTGCAGTCCTGCTTTGCAGATATGACAAATGAGGAATTTGCTGAGTACGGCATCAAAAACTGCGAACTGAGGAAATTTACCTTTTAAATCACAGGATTTATTAAAAAAATCGATGTACAATTTGCAAAAAAAACGTATAATGGTGATGGAGCATACAAATGCACCTGAAAAGGTGATCATTATAAAAAAGTACCTTTCCGTGATGCGCGGAGCAGATCGCATTCTGCGTGCTTCAAAAAAATGACAGAAAACGATGATTTGCAAACAGGAGGAGAAACAAAATGGACTATGCAAAAGAATCATTGAAGATGCATTATGAACTGAAGGGGAAAATCGAAGTCACCAGCCGTGCGGCGGTGGATACAAAAGAGGCGCTGAGCCTTGCCTACACACCGGGAGTCGCCCAGCCGTGCCTGGAAATCCAGAAGGATGTGAGCAAGAGCTTTGAGCTGACGAGACGCTGGAATACGGTGGCGGTTGTCACAGACGGAACAGCAGTGCTGGGACTCGGCGATATCGGACCGGAAGCGGGAATGCCGGTTATGGAAGGCAAATGTGTACTGTTCAAGGAGTTCGGCGGTGTAGATGCGATCCCGCTCTGTGTGAGGAGCAAGGATGTAGACGATATCGTCAAGACGGTAAGCCTTCTTGCGGGAAGCTTCGGCGGGATCAACCTGGAGGACATTTCCGCACCGAGATGCTTTGAGATCGAGAAGCGCCTGAAGGAGTGCTGTGATATCCCGGTATTCCACGATGACCAGCACGGGACAGCTGTGATCACTCTGGCAGGAATGATCAATGCTTTGAAATTAGTCGGAAAGAAAATTGAAGATATCAAGATCGTGACTTCCGGAGCAGGAGCAGCAGGAATCGCTATCATCCGGCTTCTGATGTCTATGGGGCTCAAGAATGTCATTATGACAGACCGCAGGGGCGCTATCTATGAAGGCCGCGAAGGCCTCAACCCGATCAAGGAAGAGATGGCGAAGATCACGAACTTCAACCATGAAAAAGGAACGCTTGCAGAGGTGGTGAAAGGCGCCGATGTATTTATCGGAGTTTCTGCACCGGGAACCCTGACACAGGATATGGTCCGCAGTATGGCGAAGGATCCGATCATTTTCGCGTGCGCTAACCCGACGCCGGAGATCTTCCCGGACGATGCGAAGGCAGCAGGAGCAGCGGTCGTTTCCACCGGACGTTCTGACTTCCCGAACCAGGTAAACAACGTGCTTTGCTTCCCGGGAATCTTCCGTGGAGCTCTGGACGTGCGCGCATCAGACATCAATGATGAGATGAAGGTTGCGGCGGCATATGCGATCGCGGGCCTGGTAAGCGACGAGGAGCTGAATCCGGATTACATCCTGCCGGCGGCATTTGATCCGCGCGTAAAGGACGCCGTGGCGAAAGCGACTGCTGAGGCGGCGGTCAAGAGCGGTGTGGCAAGGATACAGAAGCAGGATTAAGATAAATCAGGATTGAGATAGAGTTAAGAAGTAATTATAGAAACTATATAGAAGGACTGCCGTATATGACGAGCTTTTCAGGAGCGTAGCCATATACGGCAGTCCTTTTTCTGAACTTGACCGGCTTCGTCTCTATTTTACAAGACGGGCGTATTCCGGGTGCTTCTCAAACCATCCGACGGCATAGGAGCATGTGGGAACAGCCTTCAGGCCTCTCTTGTCCAGTTCATCCGCAAGCTCGATCATCAGTTTCCCTGCGATTCCCTGTCCGCGGAGAGAAGCGTCTACAAATGTGTGGTTCACTTCTACAGTGCTTCGGGTTTCATCTGTGTAGGGGAATGTGACCTCTGCGAGAAGCAAGCCGTTTTCTGAGTATAGTGCGATCTGATTTTCCTTACGTGTGAAGTCCATGGTTATCCCTCCTTTCTTGATTCAGATGTCATATTATTTTTGTCGTCCACTTGGCGCAGTCCCACACCTCTGAGACGATATCGCGATAGAATTCCGGTTCATGGCAGATGAGGAGCACGCTTCCGCGGTACTCGGTCAGCGCCTGTTTCAGAGAATCTTTTGCATCCACATCGAGGTGGTTGGTAGGCTCATCCAGCAGAAGGATGTTCGTCTCTCGGTTGATCAGCTTGCAGAGGCGGACCTTTGCCTGCTCGCCGCCGCTTAAGACACGGACCTGGCTCTCGATATGCTTTGTGGTGAGTCCGCATTTCGCAAGGGCGGAGCGCACTTCATATTGAGTGAAGGATGGAAACTCTTCCCACAGCTCCTCGATGCAGGTGTTCGTATTGACGCCCTTTACCTCCTGCTCAAAATATCCGATCTGCAGATTTTCCCCCAGCTCACAGGTGCCTTCCAGAGCAGGGATCAGTCCAAGGATACTTTTTAAGAGTGTGGTCTTGCCGATGCCGTTGGCCCCGACGAGTGCGATCTTCTGTCCGCGTTCCATGGAGACCGTGATCGGCTTCGAGAGGGGTTCGTCATAACCGATGACCAGATCTTTTGTCTCGAAGAGGAAACGTCCGGGAGTTTTCCCGTATTTAAAATGAAACTGTGGTTTGGGGCGCTCAGCGGCAAGCTCGATCACTTCCATCTTATCCAGCTTTTTCTGGCGGGACATCGCCATATTTCTTGTGGCGACGCGGGCCTTATTTCTTGCGACAAAGTCTTTCAGCTCACTGATCTCCTGCTGCTGGCGGCGGTAGGCTGCCTCCAGCTGTGCCTTTTTGACTGCATAAACCTCCTCGAAATGCGTATAATCTCCGACGTAACGATCCAGCGCCTGATTTTCCATATGATAGATGATGTTCACCACATCATTTAAAAACGGAATGTCATGGGAAATCAGAATGAAAGCACTCTCATATTCCTGGAGATAGCGCTTCAGCCAGGCGATATGTTCTTCATCCAGATAGTTGGTGGGCTCGTCCAGCAGGAGGATGTCAGGCTTTTCGAGAAGCAGCTTCCCAAGCAGGATCTTCGTCCGCTGTCCGCCGCTCAAGTCTGTGACGTCTTTCTCAAGACCAATGTCGAGAAGGCCGAGGGCACGGGCAACCTCCTCTACTTTAGCGTCGATAATATAGAAATCGTGCATTGTCAGTGTATCCTGTATCGTGCCCAGCTCTTCCATCATGCCTTCCATCTCATCCTCGGAAGCGCTTCCGAGCAGGTCGCAGATATCGTTCATTTTCTGCTCCAGTTCAAAAAGCCACGCGAAAGCGGATTTCAGCACATCGCGTATCGTCATTCCTTTTTCCAGGACTGTGTGCTGATCCAGATAACCGATGCGGACATTTTTCGCCCACTCGATCTTTCCCTCGTCCGGCGTGAGATGCCCTGTTACAATATTGAAGAACGTGGACTTACCCTCGCCGTTTGCGCCTACAAGCCCGATGTGCTCGCCGCGCAGCAGGCGGAAAGAGACGTCTGAAAAAATGGCTCTGTCACCGAAGCCGTGAGTCAGATGTTCTACAGTCAGAATGCTCATAATAATCTCCTCGTATAAAAATTCGTTCTCATTCTACACGAAAAAACTGGTGTTGTCACCATGAAATATGCGGATTCTACTGTCAGTCGGTTGCTGAATGGGCGCCGTGAGAGTAAAATGTCAGCAGACAGAGACAGGAGGAGACGGAAACATGTTTGAAATTGACAAGAAGACGTTCGGCATTTTTCTCTCGGAGCAGAGGAAGGCGAAAGGATTTACGCAGAGAGAACTCGCAGAAAAGCTTTTCGTTTCAGATAAAGCGGTAAGCAAATGGGAGAGAGGCATGAGTATGCCTGACATTTCCCTGCTGATGCCCCTTGCTGAAATACTTGACGTCTCTGTTACGGAGCTGCTGGAAGGGAAGAAGATGGATCAATCTGGGGAGATAAAAGCGGAAGAAGTCGAAAACATCGTGAAGAAAGCACTGGCATTGTCGGAAGAGACCCCGGAGAAAAACATAGAGCGCAGGAGAAAACGTCTTTGGGTATTCGGTGCATGCGTACTGATTACAATAATAGAGCTGACGGCAGCGATGTGGCTCCTTGCAGAAACTGGTCGGAGAAATATTTTTTCTGATTTCCGCGGCATACTGATCACGGAAGCGCTGCTCCTTGCGTTCGGAGTTTATTTCTGGTTTTTTATAAAAGAGAAGCTGCCTTCTTATTACGATGAAAATAAGATCAATGCTTATAGTGACGGAGTGTTCCGCCTGAATCTTCCGGGAGTTGGATTTAATAACAGCAACTGGCCCCATATTATAAAATGCATGAGAGTCTGGCTGGCTGCGGCTATGGCAGCAGTTCCTCCGGTGGCCTTCACAGGAGCGGTGCTGCCTCTGGAGCCGGAAGCTGTAACCATATTGAAAATGATACTGCTGATTCTGTGTTTGGCATCACTGTTTATTCCATTGTATATTGCGGCAAAGAAGTGCTGAACCAAAGAAGGTTTCCGGACTTGATAAAGGAATCGCGATGATGGCAGTTTTCACAATGAAAAAGGGAAAATTGTATGAATTGTCTGAAATAAATAAAAAACAGAAAAAACATTGACAATTCCTTTTTCTGGTGATAAGATAGCACCTGTCG
>CALWQS010000099.1 GCA_944383745.1 uncultured Mediterraneibacter sp.
GGAATCGCCGGCCTGACAAAAACGATCGCAGAAGTAGCAAGTGTGGATAAGGCGGAGTAGTCCAGGTGAAGGAAGAAAGAGTGATCCGGATATCCGTCAGGAATCTTGTCGAGTTTATCCTGAGAGAGGGAGACATCGACAACCGGATATCCGGCAGCATGGAAAAAGACGCGATGCTGCAGGGAGGAAGGATGCATCGCAAAATACAGAGGCGGATGGGACCGGAATACCACGCAGAGTATGCCCTGAAGATGAGGATTCCCTGCGGGGAATACCAGATCCAGCTCGAGGGGCGAGCGGACGGAGTAATTGTCCGGGAGAAAGATGGAAAGCCGGATGTCGTCATAGATGAGATCAAGGGTGTTTTCCGAGAGCTTCAATTCCTTGAAGCGCCGATTAATGTCCATCTGGCTCAAGCAAAGTGTTATGCCTATATCTACGGAAAACAGAATTTACTTGATGAGATCGGTGTCCAGATGACATACTGCCATCTGGACACCGAAGAGGTTAAAAGGTTCTGCCGGCACTATTCGCTGGAAGAACTGAAGAGATGGTTTGACGGGGTGATCGAAAAATACAGGAAGTGGGCCGAGTTTCAGATCAGATGGGAGACGGAGCGGGATGAATCAATAGGAAAGACAGAATTTCCATTTCCCTATCGCAAAGGACAGTATGATCTTGCAGCCGCTGTCTACCGAACGATCCTGAGAAAGAAAAAGCTTTTTATCCAGGCGCCTACAGGCGTTGGAAAGACAATGTCTGTGATTTTTCCGGCAGTGAAGGCAGTCCGGGAAGGACTGGGGCAGAAGATCTTTTACCTGACGGCTAAGACGATCACACGGACTGTAGCAGAGCAGGCTTTTCATACATTGAAAGAGCAGGGGCTGAAGTTTAAAGTGATTACACTGACCGCAAAAGAAAAGATATGTCTGTGTGAAGAGACAGACTGCAATCCGGATGCCTGCCCGTATGCAAAAGGCCATTTTGACAGGGTGAATGACGCAGTGTTTGATATGATCACCGGGAACCGCGATATCAGCAGAGAAACTCTGGAAGAACAGGCGAGAAAATACAGGGTATGTCCCTTTGAGCTGTCGCTTGACGTCTCTGTCTGGACAGATGCTGTAATCTGCGATTATAACTATGTGTTTGATCCCAATGCGCATTTGAAGCGCTTTTTCTCTGAGGGCAGAGATAATGGGTATCTGTTCCTGATCGATGAAGCACATAATCTGGTGGAACGCGGGCGGGAAATGTACAGTGCAGTATTGTATAAAGAGGATATACTGGAGGTAAAGCGTGCGGTTAAGCTGATGGATGCCAGGCTTGCCAAAAGGCTGGATGAGACGAATCGGCTCATGCTGGAGCTGAAGCGGGAGTGCGAGGACTATCGTGTTCTGGAGAGCGTTTCACATCTGGCGCTGAAACTGATGAATCTCCTTACTGAGATGGAGCGCTTCCTGGAAGACTACAGGGAGGATGAAAAGAAGGAGATTGTTACGGATCTGTATTTTCAGGTGAGAGATTTTCTTAATATTCACGATATTGTTGATGAAAACTATGTAATATACAGCGAACTTGAAAGAGACGGAAGATTTAAGGTGAAGCTGTTCTGTGTCAATCCTGCGGCAAATCTTCAGAAATATCTGGAGCAGGGGAGCAGCACGATATTCTTTTCGGCGACATTGCTTCCGATCAGATATTATAAAAAGCTTCTGTCGGTGGAACCGGATGATTATGCCGTATATGCGGAGTCTCCTTTCCCGTATGAGAACAGGCTGCTCATTATCGGAAGAGATGTGAGCACGAGATACACACAGAGAGGGCGGGCAATGTACCGCCGCATTGCAGAATATATCGTGGCTGTGGCAGAGGCGCGAAGAGGAAATTATATGGCCTTTTTTCCATCCTACAGATTCATGGAAGATGTATATGAAGAGTTTATAGGAATGGCGTCCGGGATCACTGCTGTGGTGCAGTCACAGTCTATGGATGAGAAAGAGAGAGAACAGTTCCTTGAGCGGTTTGAAATTTCAGGAAGTGAAGGCATGGTAGGGTTCTGCGTGATGGGCGGGATCTTTTCCGAGGGAATTGACCTTGCAGATGACCGGCTGATCGGAGCAGTTGTCGTCGGAACCGGACTCCCTCAGGTATGCATTGACAGAGAGATTGTCAGGCAATACTTTGACGCATGCGGATTAGATGGTTTTGACTATTCGTACCGCTATCCGGGGATGAATAAGGTGCTCCAGTCAGCGGGCAGGGTGATCCGTACGGAGAATGACAGAGGGATCATTGTGCTTCTGGACGACCGCTTCTGTCAGAAACAGTACCGGGAACTCTTCCCGAGAGAGTGGAAAGCCGGCAGGATCTGCAGTGTCGGAGATATAAAAGATGCAGCGGAGAGGTTCTGGAAAGAGTGAAGCTGCGTTTTCCGAGAATGCGGCTGCCTTTTCCGGGACAGGACATCAGGATCATACCTGCTGTCCTGCCCCGGTGAAATAACTGAGAAATTCGTTCGCCGCGCGGGATAAGGGCAGATGTTCATTATAAGCGATGACAAGCTCCCTTTCGGGCAGATCTTCTTTCGTCTCGAGCACATAGATACCTTCTGTTTTGTCAGAGATACAGTAATCCGGGATGAATGCAATACCGAGACCGATCCGTGCGAGATCAATGAGCAGATCGTTGCTGGTGAGCTCGATCTCCGGCACGAGGTCCAGCTGATGCTGCTGAAAGAGCCGGTGAAGGAATTCGTTCGTGGTACTGTTTTTATCCAGCATCAGGATAGGATATTTGAGAAGCTGGCGGAAGGAAAGCTTTTTCCCCTTCAGCTCGCTGTAAGTATCACTTGCGACAAAGACATCCCTGAATCTTTTTATGCGGATGACGCTCGAAGCATTCCCAAGATAATTATTCGGATAATTTACGACGATGAGATCCACAAGACCGTTTTTTAATAGTTCTGTGCACTTGACAGAGGTCTGGTTTATGACTTTGATATGTGCATTTGGGAAAGACTTATGAAATCGTTCCAGATAGGGGATGAGGAAGTAGCGGCAGATCGTATCGCTTGCGCCGATTCTGATCTGCCCGCCTGTGGATGCGGCTTCCAGGAGCTGCGCTTCGCCCTTTTGGATGAGGTTCATGGCCGGTTCTATGTGGCGCATCAGTATTTCACCCTCGGGAGTGAGCTGTACTTTTTTCGTGCTCCGAATAAAGAGTGTCTGATCAAGCTTCCTCTCCAGAGTCTTGATCGACTGGCTGACGGCAGACTGGGAGATGAAAAGCTGCTTGGATGCCTCGGAAAAATTCAGTGTGGAAGCAACGTGATAAAAAACCTTATATAGTTCATAATTTATATCTATCATTATTAGACCTCCTAATAAAAACTGGTTGTATTATAAGATATATATGAAAAAAATACAATCTAATATTTGACTTATACAGAAAGGATCAAGGAGAGCATGAAAAAAATACAATGGGCTGCAGGAATCCTCATGGCATTTTCGGTCATCGTGATTCTGCTCATTTCCAGCTTTGAGATCGCGATGTATTCTGATTTCGGCGTGTATGAACGAGAATATGAGAAATACGATGTGCTGGATGATCTGGATATGACGATGGAAGATACCATGTATGTTACGAAAGAAATGATGGCGTATTTAAGGGGAGACAGGGAAGAATTGTCTGTCGTGACGACGGTGGAAGGAATTGAACAGGATTTTTTCAACGGACAGGACCGCTTCCATATGGCTGAGGTCAGAGAACTTTTTATCGGAGGACTCAATCTTCGGACGGGCGCGTCCGTGCTGGCAGTATTGTGCCTCATCGCGCTTATCCTTCTGAAAGCAGACTGGAGGAAGATAATTCCCAGGTCGTACTGGATCGCCCTTTTGGCCATAGGTGTCTTGCTGGTTCTCTTCGCAGCCGCGGCAGCAATTGATTTTAATGCCGTGTTCGTTGCGTTCCACCATGTTTTTTTTGACAACGACCTATGGATTTTCGATCCGGCAGAAGACTACATGATCCGTATGCTCCCGGAGGGATTGTTTGCAGATATGGTTATGCGGATCGGCCTGCTGTTCGCAGGAGGGCTTTTGGCAGTCTTCATGCTGAGCCTGATTCCTGGCAGAGGGAGGAAAATGGTAAAAAATTAGAAAAGCTTATAGGAAAGTTTAATTATATTAATTGTACTAATGAAGAAAAGTATGGTACGATAGGATTAACATGATGCTGCATAAAGCATGCACAATGCTGCATGCAAAGATTCATTCAAAGGAGAGAGCTTATGAGTAATGTAAAGCGCGTATATGTAGAAAAGAAATCAGAATTTGCTGTTGCGGCGAAGGAGCTGAGACACGAGATCAGGCACTATCTCGGGATCAGCGGCGTTACAGGCGTGCGCGTACTGATCCGTTATGACGTAGAGAATATTACCGGCGATACGTTTGAGAAGGCGTGCAGAGGTGTTTTCGCAGAGCCTCCGGTAGATATGCTGTACAGGGAGAGCTTCCCGGCAGGAGAGGGAGACCGTACATTTTCTGTCGAGTTCCTTCCGGGGCAGTTTGATCAGCGTGCTGATTCAGCGGAACAGTGTATCCGTTTTATCAGGGAAGACGAGCAGCCGGTGATCCGCACTGCGACCACTTATGTGATCGAAGGATCTGTCACAGATGAAGAATTTCAGGCTGTAAAGAATCACTGCATCAATCCGGTGGATTCCAGAGAAGCGGCGGAAGAGAAGCCGGAAACTCTTGTGACAGTGTTCGAGGAGCCGGAGGATATCAAGGTATTTGACGGCTTTCAGGATATGGAGGAGAAAGAACTGAAAAGCCTCTATGATTCTCTCGGACTGGCAATGACGTTTAAAGATTTCCTTCACATTCAGAACTATTACCGCGGGGAAGAACACCGCGACCCGACAATGACAGAAATACGTGTGCTCGATACGTATTGGTCTGACCACTGCCGTCACACGACATTCTCTACAGAGCTGAAGAATGTGACATTTGACGAGGGCGATTATAGAGATACTATCGTAGATACGTACAAACAGTATCTGAAGGATCACAGCGAGATCTTTGCAGGCAGAGAGGATAAGTTTGTCTGCCTTATGGACCTGGCTCTGATGGCTATGCGCCGTCTGAAAAGAGAAGGGAAGCTTGAGGATCAGGAAGAATCTGATGAGATCAACGCCTGCAGCATTGTCGTGCCGATCAAGGTGGATGACAAGGAAGAAGAGTGGCTGATCAACTTTAAAAACGAGACACACAATCACCCGACAGAGATTGAACCTTTCGGAGGCGCCGCGACCTGTCTTGGAGGGGCGATCCGCGACCCGCTGTCAGGAAGGACATACGTCTACCAGGCAATGCGTGTAACCGGTGCGGCCGATCCGACTGTGTCAGTAAAGAATACGATGAAGGGAAAGCTTCCGCAGAAGAAGCTCGTGCGCGAAGCTGCCCACGGGTACAGCTCATATGGAAACCAGATAGGTCTTGCCACCGGCTCTGTCAAAGAGATCTATCATCCTGACTATGTCGCAAAGCGTATGGAGATCGGAGCCGTCCTCGGCGCTGCGCCGCGCCGCGCGGTGATACGCGAAAACTCTGATCCGGGAGACATTATTATCCTTCTCGGCGGCCGTACCGGACGCGACGGGTGCGGCGGCGCAACAGGTTCTTCAAAAGTCCATACCGAGGAATCTATCGAGACATGCGGCGCTGAGGTGCAGAAGGGAAATCCGCCGACAGAGCGCAAGATCCAGAGACTGTTCCGCAGGGAAGAGGTCAGCCGCCTGATTAAGAAGTGTAATGATTTCGGTGCCGGCGGTGTGTCTGTCGCGATCGGTGAGCTTGCGGACGGACTTCGTGTTGAACTGGATAAGGTTCCGAAAAAATATGCGGGTCTGGACGGTACGGAGATTGCAATCTCTGAGTCGCAGGAGAGGATGGCTGTTGTTGTAGATCCGAAGGATGCCGCTCAGTTTATGGCTTATGCGAAGGAAGAGAACCTTGAAGCGACAGAGGTCGCAGTGGTGACAGAGTCGCCTCGCCTTGTCCTTGTGTGGAGAGGAAAGGAGATCGTCAATATCTCCAGGGAGTTCCTGAATACAAACGGCGCACATCAGGAAACAGATGTGGA
This sequence comes from uncultured Mediterraneibacter sp., assembly GCA_944383745.1. Classification (GTDB taxonomy): domain Bacteria; phylum Bacillota; class Clostridia; order Lachnospirales; family Lachnospiraceae; genus Mediterraneibacter. The sequence goes on from CALWQS010000099.1 coordinate 6,148, forward strand.
GGTCGAGATGCCGAAACGCTCCGAGAGCCTGTTCAACAGGCAGGAGATTGGCGATGTAAAGGAAAAATGGCTTGCCGTGCTTGCCGATCTGAACGTGTGCTCGCAGAAAGGGCTTGTAGAGATGTTTGACGGCTCGATCGGGGCGGGATCTGTGTTCATGCCGCATGGCGGAAAATATCAGATGACTGAGACGCAGGCAATGGTAGCGAAGGTGCCGGTCCTGCATGGAAAGACAGACAGTGTATCGATGATGAGTTACGGTTTTGACCCGTATCTGTCAAGCTGGAGCCCGTATCACGGAGCGGTCTATGCAGTGACAGAGTCTGTGGCGAAGATCGTGGCTGCAGGAGGAGATTACAGAAAGATACGTTTTACCTTCCAGGAGTATTTCAGAAGGATGACAGAAGATCCGAAGAGATGGAGCCAGCCGTTTGCGGCACTGCTCGGCGCATATGCGGCTCAGATCGGATTCGGCCTTCCGTCTATAGGAGGCAAGGACAGTATGTCCGGAACCTTCCAGGATATCGACGTGCCGCCGACTCTTGTCTCGTTTGCGGTGGACATGGCGGTAGAAAAAGAGATTATTACTCCTGAACTTAAAAAGGCAGGAAGCAAGCTCGTATGGCTCAGGATTGATAGAGACCGCGATGACCTTCCGGTTTTTGACAGCGTGATGGAGCAGTACGGAAAATTTACAGAAGATATCAGGAACGGTCGGATTATTTCAGCATATGCACTTGACCGCCACGGTGTTATTGCCGCAGTGAGCAAGATGGCGTTCGGTAATGCAATGGGTGTGAAGCTTGAACACAATATGGATCCGAGGGATCTGTTTGCACCTGCGTTCGGAGATATCATCGCAGAGGTTCCGGACGGTCAGGTGGGCAGCCTTGCCATCACCTATACCGTGATTGGAGAAGTGACAGATCAAGACAGATTTGAATACGGAAATACAGTGATCAGCCTTGCAGAGGCTGAAGAGGCATGGACGGGAACGCTGGAGAAAGTGTTTGCAACAAAATCCTCTGCGGACTCACAGGAGCCGGTGGAAGAAAAACTCTACCATGCTGACAGCATCCACATCTGCAGCCACAAGATCGGACAGCCCACGGTGTTTATTCCGGTATTCCCGGGAACGAACTGCGAGTACGACAGCACAAGGGCGTTTGAACGCGCCGGTGCGAAGGTGATTACCAGAGTTTTCCGCAATCTTGACGCAGAGGATATCCGGTCTTCTGTAGATGAGTTCGAGAAGGCGATCGGGCAGGCACAGATGATCATGTTCCCGGGCGGCTTCAGTGCCGGAGATGAGCCGGACGGATCGGCTAAGTTCTTTGCAACAGCTTTCCAGAACGCCAAGATAAAAGAGGCGGTAGAAAAGCTGCTGAATGAAAGGGACGGACTGGCTCTCGGTATCTGCAATGGATTCCAGGCGCTGATCAAGCTCGGCCTGGTGCCGTACGGCAGGATTACGGGACAGACAGAAGATTCGCCTACACTGACATATAATACAATTGGGCGCCATATCTCCAAAATGGTTTATACAAAGGTCGTGACGGATAAATCTCCGTGGCTTCAGGGAGCAGAGCTGGGCGGTGTGTATACAAATCCTGCTTCACACGGAGAAGGAAGATTTGTCGCCAGCCGGGAATGGATCGAGAAGCTTTTTGCAAACGGACAGGTCGCAACGCAGTATTGTGATCCGGACGGGGCCGTCACCATGTCTGAAGAGTGGAATGTGAATGGTTCCTATTGCGCGATCGAGGGAATTACAAGTCCTGACGGTCGTGTGCTCGGCAAGATGGCGCATGCAGAACGGCGCGGAGATTCTGTCGCTGTCAACATTTACGGGGAACAGGATATGAAGATCTTCGAATCAGGTGTAAAATACTTTAAATAAGAAAAGAACAGAGAGGATACCGCTCAAAATGAGGCGGTATCCCCGCCTTCAGGCGGCGGTTAGGAGTGAATAATTACAATTGTTTAAAAAAAACCGAAAATTTCTTAAAAAAAGTGTTGACATCTGGCGGAATATGATAGTATAATAGCAAAGCGGGTTGCGGGAAAGCAATAAAAACCGCAGAAATATGGGGTCTTAGCTCAGCTGGGAGAGCATCTGCCTTACAAGCAGAGGGTCATAGGTTCGAGCCCTATAGGCCCC
>CALWQS010000100.1 GCA_944383745.1 uncultured Mediterraneibacter sp.
GAGAAAATCAAAGATTTTAAAGCCTGATCCCAGTGCGAAGCAGCCCAAAATAAAGGAGATAACCAATGGAAGATAATATTTTTGATAAAGTCCATGAAGTAGACCTGAAAAAGACGATGGAGACCTCCTACATCAACTACGCCATGAGCGTTATCGCTTCCCGCGCCCTCCCGGATGTGAGGGACGGACTGAAGCCGGTGCAGAGAAGGATTCTCTACTCGATGATCGAACTGAACAACGGTCCCGACAAACCGCATCGTAAATGTGCGCGTATCGTCGGCGATACGATGGGTAAATATCATCCCCACGGAGACAGCTCCATCTATGGAGCGCTCGTCAATCTTGCTCAGGACTGGTCCACAAGATACCCGCTCGTGGACGGCCATGGAAACTTCGGTTCCGTGGACGGCGACGGCGCTGCGGCAATGCGTTATACAGAGGCGCGCCTGAGCAAAATCTCCATGGAGATGACAGCAGACATCAACAAAGACACAGTTGACTTTTCACCGAACTTTGACGAGACGGAGAAGGAGCCGGACGTACTGCCGGCGCGATTTCCGAATCTTCTTGTGAACGGGACATCAGGTATCGCGGTAGGTATGGCGACGAATATCCCTCCGCATAACCTGAAAGAAGTCATCGCCGCTGTCGTACAGATCATAGACGACCAGATCGAGGGGAAGGAAGAGACAACCATAGATGAGATTCTGAAGATCATCAAGGGACCGGATTTCCCGACCGGCGCAGAGATACTCGGAACAAGAGGAATCGAGGAAGCGTACAGGACAGGGCGCGGCAAGATCAGGGTCCGCGCGATTACGAATATCGAGCCGATGAACAACGGCAAGAACAGGATCATCGTGACTGAGCTTCCATATATGGTGAATAAAGCAAGGCTGATCGAGAAGATCGCCGAGCTTGTGAGAGATAAGAGGATCGACGGGATCACAGATCTGAGCGACCAGTCGAGCAGAGAGGGGATGAGGATCTGTATCGAGCTGCGGCGCGATGTGAATCCGAATGTCATCCTCAATCAGTTATACAAGCATACGCAGCTCCAGGATACGTTCGGAGTGATCATGCTGGCTCTTATAGACAATCAGCCCAAGGTAATGAATCTCCTCGAGATGCTGCAGTATTACCTGAAACATCAGGAGGACGTTGTTACCAGAAGGACGAAATATGACCTCAACAAGGCGGAAGAGAGGGCTCATATCCTGGAAGGACTGCTCATCGCGCTCGACAATATCGATGAGGTGATCCGGATCATCCGCGCGTCCAAGACAGTCCAGACAGCAAAGGCAGAATTGATGGAGCGCTTCGGGCTCACTGAGGTGCAGGCTCAGGCGATCGTGGACATGCGCCTCCGTGCTCTGACAGGCCTGGAAAGAGAGAAGATCGAGAACGAGTATGCGGAACTCGAGAAGAAGATCAATGAATTGAAGGCGATCCTCGCAGACCGCAGGCTCCTTCTCGGCGTGATCCGGAAGGAGATCCTCATCATTTCCGAAAAATACGGGGATGAGAGAAGAACCCGCATCGGCTACGATGAGTTTGATATATCCATGGAGGATCTGATCCCGAGAGAGAACGTGGTGATCACGGTCACAAATATGGGATATATCAAGAGAATGAGCATGGATACCTTCAAGAGCCAGAACAGAGGCGGCAAGGGAATCAAGGGAATGCAGACTCTTGAGGAAGACTTTATCAGAGAACTGTTTATCACAACGAGCCATCATTATATCATGTTCTTTACGAACAAGGGACGCGTGTACAGGCTGAAAGCCTATGAGATACCGGAGGCCGGAAGAACAGCGAGAGGAACGGCGATTATCAATCTCCTGCAGCTTATGCCGGAAGAAAAGATCACCGCGACGATCCCGATCTACGAATATGAGGAAGGCAAGTATCTGTTCATGGCAACGCAGAAGGGACTTGTGAAGAAAACTCCTATCGGTGAATATGCAAATGTCAGAAAGAACGGGCTTGCAGCCATCGTACTCAGGGAAGACGACCTTCTCATCAATGTGAAGGTGACAGACAATGAGCAGGATGTGCTTCTCGTCACAAAGTACGGGCAGTGCATCAGGTTCAGCGAACAGGATGTCCGTTCCACAGGAAGAGTTTCCATGGGCGTGCGCGGCATGAACTTAAGCGACGGCGATGAAGTGATCGGAATGCAGGTCAGCCGCCAGGGCACGGACATGCTCATCGTATCTGAGAAGGGAATGGGCAAGCGTACCTCAATGAATGAGTTCACAAGGCAGAACAGAGGCGGCAAGGGCGTCAAGTGCTACAAGATCACGGAAAAAACGGGCAATGTCGTCGGAATGAAGGCTGTGGACGAAGACAGCGAGATCATGATCATCAATACAGAGGGCATTATCATCCGCATGAAGTGCTCTGATATCTCTGTATACGGAAGGATTGCCTCCGGAGTGAAGCTGATCAACCTGCCTGAGAATGACAAGGTGGCAAGCGTGGCAAAAGTGAGAAAAGCTTCTGCGGAGATTGACGGCGAGCAGGTCGAGATTTCCGAAGAGGGCGGAGAAGAATAAAGATATATTTTGAAAGAGGATAAAAAAGCAGGGCTGTCCGGGCGACAGTCCTGTTTTTTTATCGTAAGTTACGAGTTCCGCTCGCACTCAGGAAAAGGGAGAATTGAGACTATCGTAAAATAAATTTATCGAAAAACGATAAAAATATATTGACAATTAATATAATGATTCATATAATGCAGTCAGGAAGACAATAAAAACAGATGCTGCACTTCAGCTGCGGCATCCATACAAGCTGAAAGGAGCAGACAGTATGAGACAGAGCAGATTTATTCTTTTTACGAAGTATTTTCTTGATTTTATGTTTTTTTCAGGGATTCTTGTCGAGATATCCCTTCCGTTTACACTGAAGCTGCTGGGAAAATATTATTCACCGGAACTGGAGGCACAGTATTGGCCGATGCTGGCCATTTTCGGATTGTCCGGGATCTGCGGGCTTGTAATCGTATTCCAGCTCAGAAAAATGATGAAAACCGTGGTGAAAAGGGAATGCTTTGTGGATAACAATACGAGAAGCCTGGGCGTGATGGGAAAAGTAAGCTTTGTGATCGCGGCGCTTTTTGCAGTCAAGTGTGTAATGCTTCCGACGCCCGCGTCGTTTATCATCGTACTGACATTCTTTACCGCAGGAATGTTCAGTCATGTACTGAGCCTTGTATTCGAAGAAGCGGTGCGATTTAAGGAAGAAAATGATCTGACAATATAGGGAGGCATGGAAATGGCTATAATCGTGAATCTTGATGTGATGATGGCGAAGAGAAAGATGAGTGTGACAGAGCTGGCGAATAAGGTGGATATTACTATGGCCAATCTCTCTATTTTGAAAAATAATAAAGCGAAGGCCGTAAGATTTTCAACCCTTGACGCAGTCTGCAGGGCTCTGGAATGTCAGCCGGGAGATATCCTGGAATATGTGGAGGATGATGTCGATGAATGATGTTTATATGAGAAGAATGAAGGAAGATGATCTGTGGTTCCTGAAGATGAGCCTGCTGTTCGGGCTTGTGTTTACATTCTGTATATACAGAAATATTTCGGGGATTATGTTTGCGGTCCTCGCTGCGGGAACGATCCTGTTTGCAGTGCAGTTCCTGAGAAAAGCAGGGGTCCGGCTGAGAAGGGATTCGGCCTGGTATTTCATCGGTATCATGCTTCTCGGCGTGTCAGTCTGCCTTACGGCAAACGGATTTTTCCACTTTTTCAACTGCGTGGGGATCCTGCTTTTGTTCATGGCAGGGATAATTCACCAGTTCTATGATGACAGGGAGTGGGGATTTGCAGAGTATGTGAAAAAGTTTTTCATCCTTGTGGGGACATGTATCGCTTCGATCGGTGAGCCTTTTAAGGTAAAGATAAGGAAAAATACAGCCGGCGGACAGGAGAAAAAGAGTGGAAACAGGAATGTCCGGGCAGCCGCTGCGGGAATTGGGATAGCAGTGCTTTTCCTTATCGTGGTGATGCCGCTGCTCATTATGTCGGATAAGATATTTTCGGAGTTCTTTTACCGGTTATTTGGTTCTTTTGATCTGAGTTATCTTGTTGAAAATGTGGATATTGAGAATATTGTGGGGATAACTATTACATTTTTCATCGGGACAGTGGGTATCTATGCATTTTTTTCCGCGGTGTTCCGGATGAATCTTCAGGGAAAGGAAGAGATAAGGAAAGGCAGTGTCAATCCGGTGACGGGCATTACATTTACAGCGGTTCTTGCAGTAATCTATGTATTTTACTCTATGATACAGATAATCTTCCTGTTTCTAAGACCGGGAAGCGGGCTGCCGGACGGGATGACTTATTCACAGTACGCACATGAGGGATTCTGGCAGCTTTTGTTCGTGAGCGTGATCAATTTTGCGGCGGTTCTGATCTGTATGCAGGTGTTCGGGGAGAACAGGATGCTGAGGATCCTTCTCTGCGTGATATCAGTCTGCACATGCGTGATGATCCTGTCTGCCGCCTACAGGATGATGCTCTATGTGGGGGAATATAACCTGACCTTTCTGAGAGTTCTTGTGCTGTGGTTTTTAGCTGTCCTCATGCTGATTTTTTTCGGGGTGATATACAGTATCTTCCGCCGAAGGTTCAGGCTGTTTAAATATATTATGCTGATCGTGTCGGTGATGTATATCGGATTTTCTTTCAGCCATGTGGACCGGATCATCGCAGGATATAATATTTCAAATACAGAGGGCATGAACACGGAAGATGTCTATTACCTGCTGTATGGCCTTTCCGCGGACGCGGCTCCGGAGATTGCCGAAATGCGCGAGGGAGAGCTGAAAGAGCTCGGAATGCTGCAGGATGTGGACAATTATTTTCACGGGATCCGGGAGGAATACGGGAATATGGATGCGCGGATATGGAATTTCTCCGGAAGCAGAGCGTTAGATGCGGCGGAAAAATGGCTGGAGAAGACGGAATAAACGGTCTGGAGGGAGAATAGAATAGAGTAGAGCAAGAGAAGGGAAGCATGGACAATGGAAAAGAAGCTGACGTCTGCGGTTATCAATTTTTTTATAAGGGCGATAGTCGGGATGGCGCTGATCTTTTTCATCAATCAGTTCGTGCTTCCCTCTGATTCTTCAATTAATGTGGGTCTGAACGCAGTCTCCTTTTTGACATCGGGAAGCCTTGGGATTCCAGGGGTCTGCCTGCTCTATGGGATTATGTGCTACAAGATTTTGTGACTATTTTACAAAAAGATTTTTTTTCAAATTTCGGGCTGGACAAATGAAAATAGTCTGGTTATAATGCGTCTTACACAGCAGAACTTCATCTGCTGGAGCATCCGTCTTCGGGGGAGGACGGTGTATCGAAAGGCCGGGATGATCCGGCTGTCGTGTATTTTTATTCGGGCTGCACGATCGCAGCGATTTTCAAATCTATGCAGATTAAGAAAACAGAGGAAAACGGAAGAGCCGTGCATCTGGTCATCTGTGATGTCCAGTCTGCTTATGCTGAGAATCTTCTCAAAATATTGATGGAAAAGCTTCCGGATGATTATGAACTCCGTCTTTTTTCTGATATTGACAGGCTGAAAGCGGCAAGGCCGGCGGATATTCTCCTGATCGGAGAAGAGTATGAGGAGCGGAAAAGGAGAGAAGTTCCCGCGGGGAGAAAGTTTCTGATGACCGGAAGCAGGGACAGCCCTGACAGTCCCGTCTGTGAGGAAACTCCTGTATTCCGGTATCAGCCGGCAGAGAAGATTCTTGAAACGGTGCTGGGCGTCAGGACAGAAAGCCGGGAAGGGGAGGTGGAAGAGCATGCAGGGAGAACAGGGCACGAGGTAAGAAAGAAGTCCGTGCAGACTGCGGTGAAGGGGCTGATCGGGATCTATTCTCCGATCCGCCGGATCGGAAGGACAAGATTCGCCCTGAGACTGGGCAGACAGCTCGCTGAGAAAGCGGATGTGCTGTATCTCAACATGGAAGGATATGCAGGGGGCAGCTATTATTTTCCAAATCCGCCTGAGATGGATCTGGGGGACCTGATCTACTGCATGCGGCAGGAAGAGAGCAGTCCGGGAATCAAGATCAGCGCGATGACAGGGCAGATCGACGGTGTTGACTATATCATGCCGATGAAGCATGAGCAGGATCTGCGTCAGGTGAAGGGAGAAGAGTGGATCAGCCTGCTCGATATGATCCTTGAGAAATGTATCTACGAGGTCGTCATACTTGATCTCGGAGACTGTATCGACGGTTTGTACGACATACTCAGAAAATGTGCGAGAGTCTATACTCTCTACATTGAAGACGGGGCGGCAGAAGCCAAGATGGAACAGTATGAACAGAACTTGAGGGCAGCCGGATACGGAGACATCTTAAGCCGTACGGTGAAGAAAAAGGTGAGAAGAACGAGAATCTCTGATGAGAAGGGACCTGATGTGCTATGACCGGGACAGAACAGTTCTGTGAACAGATTATGCAGCGCATGGATCTGACAAAGGAAACAGAAGATGAGGAGCTCAGAGAGATCATACGCGATGTACTTGAAGAGGCATGCAGGAGAGAATATATTCCGCTCAGTGAGAAAATCAGGATCAGCAGGGAATTGTTCAATGCATTTCGTAAACTTGATATTCTGCAGGACCTGATCGAGGATGACACGATTACTGAAATTATGGTAAATGGAACGGAAAATATCTTTTACGAGAGAGAGGGAAGGATCTTCCGGTCGGAACGGCGGTTTCTCTCGGAAAGCAGGCTGGCTGATGTGATACAGCAGATCGTCGGTGAGACGAACCGATACGTGAATGAATCGTCGCCTATCGTGGACGCCAGGCTTAAGGACGGATCAAGAGTCAATGTGGTATTAAAGCCGGCGGCCGTAAACGGGCCGATCCTGACGATAAGGAAATTTCCGAAGAATGCCGTCACCATGGAACAGCTTATAAGGCTGGGGAGCCTGACTGAAGAGGCTGCGGCATTTTTGAAAATGCTGGTCCGTGCAAAATACAACATCTTCATCAGCGGAGGAACCGGGGCGGGGAAGACGACATTCCTCAATGCCCTTTCAGATTATATTCCGAAGGAAGAGAGAATCATCACAATAGAGGACAATGCAGAACTGCAGATCAGAGGAGTAGAGAACCTGGTCAGGCTGGAGGCGAGAGATGCGAACCTGGAAGGAGAGGGCGCGGTGACGATCCGGGATTTGATCCGGTCTGCCCTGCGGATGCGTCCCGACAGGATCATCGTAGGCGAGGTGAGAGGCGACGAGACGGTGGACATGATCTCTTCCGCCATGCTGAACGGGCACAGCGGATCAATGTCGACCGGCCATGCGAACAATCCGGACGATATGCTCCGGAGGCTGGAGACAATGATGATGATGGGGATCGATCTTCCGCTCCAGGCAATCCAGAGGCAGATCGCCTCTGCACTGGATATCATCGTCCATATAGGACGGCTAAGGGACAGGTCGAGACGAGTAATGCAGATCGCTGAGACGGACGGTACAGAGGACGGGAGAATAAGGACGAGGAGCCTTTATGTATTCAGAGAGGAGGGGATGGAAGATGAAAAGATTAAAGGAAGCCTTATGAAGGTCAATGACCTCAAGGCTGCGGAGAAGCTCGTGGCTGCAGGATATCACGAAAAGTGAATACGCCGCGGGGATTACAAAGGTGATCCTGCTGACAGGGGCTGTGCTCTATCTGTTTTACGAATCTGTGCTCCCTGCAGTTTTTCTGCTTCCCATGTGCCGGGTCTGGATGAAGGAATGGCTTGAGGATACTGCAAAAAAGAAGGAAGAAGAATTTAGAAACCAGTTCCGGGACAGCATCCAGGTTATGGAGTCTGCGCTGAAGGCAGGATATTCCGTGGAGAATGCGATCCGTGAAGTCAACAGGGAAATAGCGCCTATGTACGGGGAAGAAACAAGAATCAGGAAAGAGTTCAGCATAATGGAAGGACAGCTCGATATGAACAGGCCCGCAGAGCAGGTTCTGAAAGAGTTCTCCGACAGAGTATGCCAGGAGGATGCAGAGAGCTTTGTCAATGTGTTTGCCGCTTCAAAAAAGAGCGGAGGAGACAGCATTGCGATTATAAGAAATTCATTGAAGGTCATCAGTGAAAAGATCGATACAGAGAAAGAGATACAGACCATGCTGTCGGCGAGAAAGCTGGAGTTCGAC
>CALWQS010000101.1 GCA_944383745.1 uncultured Mediterraneibacter sp.
ATCTACCTGACACACGGGAAGATCAGCATGACTCTGGAGCAGTACCGCAGGGCGCAGAAAGCGATTCACCATTATGTGAATTATGAACACTGGCCCGCATGAAAAGAAGAGGCCGCTTATGCCGGAACGGTATCTGCCTGTCCCGGCATAAGCGGCCTGTCCTGCTTTACTCTATTCTACTGTCCATCCGGAATTTTCCAGATTTTCCACTGTGGCGTCCAGAGACAGCTGAGTGAGTTCTTCATTATCCACAGGTAAAATGCCCTGGTCTATCATTACGCTCAATGTGTCTTTGTCTGCGGACATAACGATCGTCTCGACAAGCTTCCCGTCCTTTTCTTCGGCAGAATACTCTACGCCGTCTATTTCCCCAAAGTTTTCCTCCGCCATTTCTACCGCGCTGTTGATCTCAGCGATCTGCTCCTCGGTAAATCCTGCAAGGTCCATGGTGGTTTCCTGCGTAATTTTTGTGACGGCATCGCCCTTCGCATCGAAAATCATTTTCGTTATCATGCCGTCCTGCTCGTATGTCGCCGTCGCCGCGTTCTGCACCTCTTCTTCGCTGCATGCCGTCAGTCCGCACATAAAAATACTCGCTGCCAGGATACATACTAATTTTTTCATCTCGTTTTCCCCCTTTATACGAATGATTTACTGTCATTCTAACACATTTTCAGGAAAGCCCGGTAGCCTTTCACCGCCTCGTACACGTCCGCCTTGCTTGATACTTCATAGGGCGCATGCATATTCAGCACAGCGACTCCGCTGTCGATGACCTCCATTCCGTAGTTCGCCATGATGTATGCGATCGTCCCGCCTCCGCCGAGATCGACGCGTCCCAGCTCTGCGAACTGATATGCAACGCCCGCGTCATCCATTGTCCTGCGGATCGCCGCGATATACTCTGCGTTGGCGTCGTTGGAACCGGATTTGCCTCGGCTGCCTGTGAATTTATTGAAGGTCAGCCCGTTCGTGAAGAATGCAGAGCTTCTCTTCTCAAATGCCTCTGCATACATCGGATCATAGGCAGCGCTTACGTCAGATGAGAGCATTCTTGACTTTGCAAGGGCACGGCGGACTTTCAGTTCTGATTCTCCCTCTGTCAGGGCGATCAGCTCTGCCACCACATTTTCGAAGAATTTTGAATGCATTCCCGTTGCCCCCACGCTTCCGATCTCTTCTTTATCCACAAGAAGACAGCAGCCCGTACGCTTCGCCTCGGCCACATCCAGCATTGCAAACAGGGACGTGAACGCGCACACGCGGTCATCCTGTCCGTAGGAGAGGATCATGCTGCGGTCAAGTCCGCAGTCTCTCGCCTTCCCTGCGGGCACAATCTCCAGCTCTGCGGAAGTAAAGTCCGCTTCCTCCATATCGTATTTTTCTTTCAGAAGCCGGAGGACATTCGCCTTAATCGCTTCTTTCTCTTCTCCGTCGCCGGCCACAGCTTCAATTGGGCGGTTTCCGATGAGCAGGTCCAGCTTTTCTCCTTCAATGACCTTGGACGCTTTTTTCTCCATCTGCTCATGCGCGAGGTGCACAAGGAGATCTGTGATCACAAACACTGGATCGTTCTCATCTTCTCCGATGCTGACCTTTTGTACCGTTCCGTCTTTTTTCACGATCACGCCGTGAAGGGAGAGGGGCTGCGCCACCCACTGGTATTTTTTGATGCCGCCGTAATAGTGCGTATCCAGATATGCAAGCCCTTCGTTTTCATAGAGCGGATTCTGCTTCACATCGATGCGCGGAGAGTCGATATGCGCGCCGAGAATGTTCATCCCCCCTGAGATCGGCTCTTCGCCGATCCGGAAGAGTACGAGCATTTTATTCATATTTACTGCATATATTTTATCCCCTGCTTTCAGCTTATCTCCTGCCGCAGCGACATCACTGATCCTGCGGTAGCCGGCCGCCTCCGCCATGCGGATGCTCAGCTCAACACATTCGCGCTCAGTCTTGCCGGCGTTGAGGCACTCCTTGTATTTTTCATTGATTTCATTCAGCTCCGCCAGCTGGCTTTCATTGTAAGTTGTCCATATATTTTCTTTCATTTCAACCTCCTTCGGGGACGTAGTAAAATTCAATTCAGCTACGTCCCCAATTTAACTTCACTGTGTCCCGGATTGAATTTTGCCCTGTCCCTTTTTGACTATTTTTTCATTATACATCTTTTTACATATCGATACAATCTCTCTGCTTTTCTTTTAGAAATCCGGAGTTCTTCCTGAAGTTTTTTCTTATATTTCTCCCGCAGTACAATATCTTCTATGATTTCTTTTGGCGTTTCTAATCCCATGAGATGAGCCTCCTGGTTAATCATCGCTGCCGCTCTTTCCTGCTGCTGAAGCAGAACCTCATCTGGGATATCAATAAATACATACTGTACTCCCTTATTATGAAATTCCAAATACTCTTGAAAATCCATAAATTCTGTTTTATATACTTCAATCGCTCGCGGATGTATTATCTGATTCTTTTCTGTTTCATATTCTTTCAGACTTGAAAATTTATATTTGAGGGGATTTTTTACGATATTTGCTTTGACCGGATTCATATGGATATACCTCATACAATTCCAGAAATACTGCAGATTTTCAATACATTCACTTTTAAAACGATTCTGAAAAACATGACCATTCCGATTATGTTTGTAGTTATAATACTCTGCGAATTCTGCCAAGACACTGGCCATATAACTCGACATCACTTTTAGATCAGCACGAAGCAAAAGATGAAAATGTGTAGACATGATTACATATGAATAAATTTCAACTCCGTACTTTTCCTGATACTTCATAAGAAGTCGTTTGAAATTATTTTTTTCTCGCGTTTGATTAAAAATCCGTTCGCTGTTAATCCCCCGCCCTATCACATGATAGAAATTTGTACTGCTTTTCATCCGTGCAGTCCGTGGCATCCCACCACCCCTTTCAGCATTTGGGGACAGGGCAAAACTCAATCCGGGACATGGCAGATGTCATTTGGGGACATAGCAAAATGCATTTGGGGACATACCTGTCTTCATTCGGGGACGTAGCAAAATTGAACTTCACTACGTCCCCGAATAGGATTACCATTCGAATTTTTTCTCGAAATATGCTTTCAGATCTTCGATCTTCACTCTCTCCTGCTCCATCGTATCGCGGTCGCGGACAGTCACTGCTCCGTCTTCCTCGGAATCGAAATCATATGTCACGCAGAATGGAGTCCCGATCTCATCCTGACGGCGGTAGCGTTTTCCGATATTTCCGCGGTCGTCATACTCGCAGTTATAGTATTTGCTGAGCTCTGTATAGATCTTCTCAGCGCCTTCCGCCAGTTTCTTGGAGAGCGGCAGCACGCCGATCTTCACCGGAGCGAGCGCCGGATGGAAATGAAGGACTGTTCTCATATCCGGCTTCTCTTCTGTTCCGATATTTTCCTCATCGTAAGCGCTGCAGAGGAAAGCAAGCACCATACGGTCAGCGCCCAGTGACGGCTCGATCACGTACGGAATGTATTTTTCTTTCGTCTCATCGTCAAAATATGTCAGATCCTGACCGGATACGTTCTGATGCTGTGTCAGGTCATAATCTGTACGGTCAGCGATACCCCACAGCTCGCCCCATCCGAACGGGAAGAGAAATTCCACATCTGTCGTCGCTTTGCTGTAGAAAGAAAGCTCTTCCTTGTCGTGGTCGCGGTAGCGCACTTCATCATCCTTCAGTCCGAGAGAGGACAGCCAGTTCAGGCAGAAGCTCTTCCAGTAGTCGAACCACTCAAGGTCTGTATCCGGCTTGCAGAAGAACTCCAGCTCCATCTGCTCGAACTCTCTTGTACGGAACGTAAAGTTACCCGGTGTGATCTCGTTTCGGAAAGATTTTCCAATCTGAGCGATACCGAACGGAAGCTTCTTTCTGGATGTACGCTGAACATTCTTAAAGTTTACGAAAATTCCCTGCGCAGTCTCCGGACGGAGATACACCGTATTCTTCGCGTCTTCCGTCACGCCCTGAAATGTCTTGAACATCAGGTTGAACTGACGGATGTCCGTAAAATTGTGCTTTCCGCAAGTCGGGCACGGAATCTGATGTTCACTGATGAACGCCGTCATCTGCTCCTGAGACCATCCGTCCACAGAGCCTTCCAGCTCGATGCCTTTCTCCTCGCAGTAATCCTCGATCAGCTTATCCGCACGAAAACGCTCATGACATTCCTTACAGTCCATCAGCGGATCACTGAATCCGCCGAGATGGCCGGAAGCCACCCATGTCTGCGGGTTCATCAGAATCGCGCAGTCAACGCCTACATTATAAGGGTTCTCCTGCACGAATTTCTTCCACCATGCTTTTTTCACATTATTCTTCAGCTCCACGCCAAGATTGCCGTAATCCCATGTATTCGCAAGACCGCCGTAGATCTCGGAACCGGGATACACGAATCCTCTTGATTTTGCAAGTGCCACAATCTTATCCATTGTCTTTTCAACCATTTTATGTTCCTCACATTCTTTTTCATCTAAATCGCTACTTATTATAACGGGTATATACATATTTTTCAAGGGATTCAGACCCGGTAATACATCTTGTATTTTCCTATCCCAGAGTACGGGCAGAACTCGTAACCGCCGGTCACAGCAGCGTCTCCAGTATCTCCAGCGACTTAAAGCTCTTATCCACATACCGTTCCATCAGCCGCTTCATGACCTTTCCCAGCTGCCCCATCACTTTATCAGTCACTGTAAATGTATAAAGCTTCTCGATTTTACTGCTCTCAATATATTGCATGCTATATAAAGTCGAATTGTCCAGGACAATGCCGTCGACTACATCTGCGTCACATTCGTCACATACCAGCCCTCCCTTTGCCGCGCTGAACACAGCCGGCCGGTCGGTGCTCCCGCACTGCACACACTGAAACACCTGCGGCGCCTGCCCGTTGATGCACAGCGCCTTCAGCTCAAATATGTACCGTATGAGCAGATTCGGGATATGGGGATTGATCAGCGCGCGCAAAGTCTGATACAGAAGCTTCAGCATTTCACGCTCATCATTAAATTCTTTTGTATAATAACTGGCAAACTCGAGAAAATAAAAGCCATAGTAAGCTCCGATCACATCTTCCCTGAGCTCGGCAAAATAGTTGGAAATACTGGCTGACTGAATCGTGTAGGAAGTCCTGCCCTCATACATGGTAAATTCCCCGAAAGAAAAAGGATTCACCGCCCCTACAAGGGGGCTGTTCGGTCTTCTCGCCCCCTTCGCAAACGCGGAGATCTTCCCCTGTTCTTTCGTCAGTATGACGACCCGTCTGTCATATTCACCAACCGGCGCTGTGGAAAGCACCATTCCTGTAAGTACGATCTGATTCACATTGTTCCTTTCTTTCGCCCAAATCAATTCCTGCCGACACAGACATTTCCTGATGTCGGTCTGACATTTTCCGGCGCTGCCGCTGTTGTTCCGCCGGCTCCTGTCCGCTGGCAGGCGGCGCTTCCTGCATTTTGTAGTTAAGATAGTCTTCGACACTGCCCGTCGCCATGAACTGGTCCCAATATGTTTCTCTCATCGAATCACCTCTTCTTAAGTGTTAAACTATACATTTAGGTTTTCCGATTCCGAAAGCACTATACCCTTCAAAAAATACCAGTTCTTTTTAAGGACAGAGCCTTGACATTTCATGCGTCTGACACATTCTCAATTCTCTTTTTCTATCTTAACACATCCGTAAAATGTATCAAAGCCCTGTATGATATCTATTATTCTTTAATATCCGTTTTCTAACATCGCACATCTGCCCTCCCGCAACAGGCTGCTTCTTTCTTGCAGACAGCTCATCTGGCAGTGCTTCGGCAGCCTTCTCTCCATGACCCGCAGAGTCCGAAACAGCAGGCGGACCTGCTGCAAAAGGTTCCGCCTGCTGTCTATACTCTGCTGTATACCAAGTTCCGCTCAGTTCAGATCCTGAAGCTTCATCTTCTCTATTTCCCGTCTGCGCTTTCTTTTCTCTCTGCACGCAAAATAAATAGCAAGCAATACGATCGTCTGGACATTTGCTGTGATAAATGCCGCTGTGATCGTTGTGAATATCTCCCAGCCGCCCATTGAGTCCGCAATCACCACGCTGAACACAGCCAGCAGTGAATACAGGAAAGTAAGCAGCGGCAGGATCAGTCCCAGCTGCCAGCTCTCCCGCTTTGAAAGGGAAATGTTACATCTTTCGGCGCAGAGATTCCTTTCTGTCCGTAAGTCCTGCTACAGTGTTTTATAATCCTGATCCACAATGCGGCTCAGCACCGCACATAAAATAATCAGAATAATCTCCGCCGCCACGACTATAGATACGGGTGCGCAGAATAATACATATCCGAATTTCGTAAGCCCCATCGCTGCCAGCAGGAGCACAACAAATATGCATCCGATCAGCAGGCAGGCAATATGCTTTTTAAATGTCTGCCGCGACATGATCCAGCTGTATACATATCCTGCAGCAAATACCAGAAGCGCCCACGCGGCGCCTCCGCCTGTAATTCTGACAAAATCATCCTTCCCGCCATACTGAATCACCCAGAACGGAAGCCACACCGCAAGGAACACGCAGATATTTCTTACAACATTCAGACCCTTTTCTCTGGACGACATTCTCGGCATCTCCGAAAGCACGCTGTCGCAGAACGCCTGATAGTCCTCGCCGATCGTACTTTTGACAGAGATTCCCCTTTTTTCTCCCTCCAGGAGCATCTCCGCGATATCCCGCCGCACTTTTTCCTGTTCATAGCGGCTGATTCCGAAGCGCTGGATATATCCTGTCATATTTCTCAGCACATCATTTGCTTCTCTTGATAGCAGCTCGCATAAAATATCATTTTCCTCTATCAGTTTCTTCGTCTGCTTTTTCATCATCCATTCCCTCCATTCTCTGCCTGCTTTTTCTTAGAAAGTATCTGTATATCGGTCTGCGAGCCTGTATACCGCATACAGGATCACTGCTGACGCCGCGGCAGCTCCAAGATGAATACGGAACAATTCAACTGTGACCAGAATATTTGAACAGATGCTCAGCGCTGCCAGCAGCAGGATAAGGACTGTACATCTTACGTTCCGCGCGCGGCTGTGGTCGAACGGGTCATGTGTCAGATACAGGATGATGATATTCGCCGCCGCCAGAATCAGCACAGCCGCGATCAGGCTGCCCGCCGTCACAGGAAATACCAGTGTGCCGCCTTCTGTCAGATAATCGAGAATACATTTGCAGCACCAGATCACAATAAGAGCTGTCATTCCCAGCAGAGTATCCCGTGCGGCCGCAAGCATTTTCTGTCTCATGCCAAGGTGCGGGATCTCCGCCAAAATGTTATCGCAGAACACCCGGTAATCCTCCCCGACCACTTCAGCCGGGGACACTCCTCTTTCCTCGCCGTCGATCAGCATCTGGATGATATCCCGCCGTATCTGCTCCTGGTCAATATCTCTGATATCCGCGCCGCGAAGATACACGGCAATATCTGTCATCACACTTCTCCCATCTTCTGAGAGAAGCTTTTCCATCTCGTTGTTTTCTCTCAAGAGTCTTCTCACCTGCTTACTCATCGTCCATCCCCTCCATATCTGCTTCCAGTCTCTGTACGGCGTCCGCCAGCTCCCGGTAATTTTTAAAAAAAGTTTTCAGCTCTTCTCGCCCTGCATCTGTCAGGGAATAATACTTCCGCTTCGGCCCCACCTCGGACTGGCGGTAAACCGCCGAAATAAATTTATTCTTCTCCAGACGGAGCAGGAGCGGATAGACCGTCCCCTCCGCAATGTTCCCGAACCCGTACTCCTCCAGCTGACGGGATATCTCATAACCATAGGTTTCTTTTTTGCTGATGATTGCAAGGACACATCCCTCAAGAGTTCCTTTCAGCATCTGCGACGGTATCATGATATCACCTACCTTGTAATGCAATATAGCTTTGACTATATTGTATTGCAAGGTAGGTTTTATGTCAATAGGAACTGATAAATATATTAAAACGAAAAGACGAAACGGTTATCCCGCTTCGCCTTTTCATTTTTCTGCCGTCGTCCTCATATGCCGGCTGAGTATCCAGTTTTTCAATCCGGGCATGAGATTTGCTCTCACGATTTTCCTCAAAAATCAAGACTCGCTCTACTCGTCCTCCCGATACCCGAAGTTCTTCATCAGATAATCGCTGTCCCGCCAGTTCTTCTGCACCTT
>CALWQS010000102.1 GCA_944383745.1 uncultured Mediterraneibacter sp.
TGAAGGTCATCAGTGAAAAGATCGATACAGAGAAAGAGATACAGACCATGCTGTCGGCGAGAAAGCTGGAGTTCGACATTATGTGTGTGATCCCCTTTGGAATTATCCTGTATATGAAACTGACATTCGGGGAATTTATCGGTATTCTGTATGGAAATCTGACCGGAGCGGCAGTCATGAGCCTGTGCCTGCTCCTGTACATCGGGGCATACAGGCTTGGAAGGAAGATCACACAGATCGAAGTATAGGCGGGAATAAGAAAAACGGAGGACAGAGTATGAGAAGAAAAAGCTTGAACAGGGGAAGAAAGAAAAATCCGGTTTATATCAGGGCAGGTCTCCTGTTTACAGCCGCAGCTGTGTGTTTTGCAGTCGTTTTTGTATGGGATAACAGAAGGAAGATGGATACGGACAAAACGGGAAAGAAGATACTTTACAGAGAAGGAAGCGGGCAGGGAAAAAGCACAGAAACACTGGAGGTACAGATCGGAGGGATCAGAGAGAAGATTGATGTAACCGTGTCAGAGAGGGCATACGGAGAGGATGAACTGAAACAGATATTCAGCACCGCATCGGAGCAGCTTACAGAAAGGATTCTCGGGGACAATGAAAGTCTTGATGAGGTGAGGTCAGACCTTGATCTGGTCACGGAGATACCCGAGTACGGAATCTCTGTTTCATGGGAATCGGATGACTACTCTGTCATCGATATGCAGGGAAAATTGAATCAGGAGGAGCTGACAGAGGATGGAAGGATCGTAACACTGACAGCAGTGCTCGGATATGGTGAAGAGAAGGCGGCTTATGAATTTTGCGTGAGAGTGTTCCCGCCCAGGGCGGGGAGCAGAGAGCAGGTGTTAATGGAACTGGAAGAAGAGCTGGAGAAGGCAGACCAGCAGAACCGGACGGGGGAGACTATGACGCTTCCGGAGCAGATCGGAGGCAGGAAGGCAGAGTGGAGCTTTCCCGCTGAGACCAGGGCGTTCGGCATCCTTGTGCTCGGAGCAGGCGGTGCGGTGCTCCTGTGTGTATCAGAGAAGCAGAGAAAGAAAGAGGAGAGGAAGAAAGAGATCCTGCAGATGAAGATGGACTATCCGCAGATCATCAATAAGCTTACCCTCTATATCGGCGCCGGCATGACGATCCGCAGGGCATGGTTCTGCATCGCGCAGGATTATGAGAAAAACAGAGAAAAGACAGGAAAACGGAAGGCTTACGAAGAGATGGTCTGCACGATGAATCAGATCAGGGGAGGCGGATCTGAGGGGGAATGCTATGAGAACTGCGGAGCAAGGTGCGGAATCACATCGTACCGTAAATTCGGAATGCTGCTTTCGCAGAATCTTAGGAAAGGTCCCCGGGGGATCACGGAGACGCTGAGAAGGGAAGCGGAGGAAGCGTTCGAGGAAAGAATGAATCAGGCGAAGAAGCTGGGGGAGGAGGCAGGAACAAAGCTTATGATCCCTATGTTCCTTATGCTGGCAGTTGTCTTTCTGATTGTGATGGTGCCGGCGCTGCTCTCGATTCAGATTTAGCCTCGGAGATTGTGAAAGAAAACAGTGGAGCCGCAGCCCGCAGGACATAAGAAACGATGGAAAAGAAACGGAGGATGAAAGAGATGAGGAAAAGAACTGAATACATAAAAAAGAAAATTTCGGACGGGGTGAGAAAGACAGGGGCATTCTTATCAAGGCACAGGGAGGTTTCAGGGGTGACGGTAATCGAGATGGTGCTGATACTTGTGATCCTTATTGCCCTTCTCCTGATCTTCAAGAATCAGCTGATCAGTCTGATCAATACGATTTTTGATAAGATCACGTCAGAGAGCGCCGGAATCTGAGCCGTATGAAGAGGGGAGAGATCACGGTATTCCTGAGTCTTGTGTTTATCCTTCTTCTTTCTTTTGTCATGGGGATCCTTCAGGTATCTGTGGTACAGAGCTCGAAGAGCCTGAGCCGCCTGGCAGCGGACAGGGCAGTCTATTCTCTTTTCGGTGAGTATCATCAGGAATTGTTAAAAAGCTTCCACATATTTGCCATAGACGGAAGCTTCGGCACCGGGCGATACGAGGAAGAAAATCTGATTCGCCGGATGCATTATTACGGAACAGAAAATATGGAGCATGAGATCACGGCAGTCCAGTATCTGACAGATAACAGCGGCCAGGCGTTCAGAGAACAGGTGCTGGAGTATATGGAGCAGAAATATGGGATTTCTCTGATCGAGAGATTTTCGGGCGTGACTTCTCAGTGGGAAGAAGAGGAAATTCAGGGAGACAATATGCAGGAAACAAAGGATCGGATGAAAGAGCAGATCGAGAGCCTGACAGGCGGGGAAGCAGGGCAGGAAGCGCTGAACGAGAGCGGTGAAAACCCGTTCGGATGTCTTGAACAGATCGAAAAAAACGGCATTCTCTCCATAGTCATGCCGGAAGAGATGGCGCTGTCTGGAGGTATGGTCGAGCTTGAACAGCAGCCGTCATACAGGAGCTTAAGGCATGGAAGAGGTTCTTTTCCGGCAAGGACGGATACGGACAGCCTGTCGGCAAAGCTTCTGTTCAATGAATATATTCTCAGAGAATTTCAAAATGCAGCTATGGAGGAAGAAGCGGAGAATCCGGAAGCAGCGGATGAGCCGGACAGAGAAAAATCATTGAACTATGAAGCGGAATATATTCTTTCGGGAAAATCATCAGATAAAGAGAACCTGGAGTCAGTCCTGATGAAAATCTTTCTGATCAGGATGGCGGTGAATTACAGCTTCCTCTGCGGAGACAGTGAAAAGCAGAATGAAGCGCAGGCAATCGCCTCCGTTGTATCAGCAATCCTGCTGATACCTGAGGCGTCGGAGGGAATAAAACAGGCGATCCTCGCAGCATGGGCGGCGGGAGAGAGCGTTATGGATCTCAGAGCGCTGCTCTCGGGAAAAAGGGCGGCTGTGTCCAAATCAGCGGAAAACTGGCAGCTGTCTGCCGCAGCACTGTTCAGGCTGGGGAGCGATGAGGACAGCTATAACGGATATGATGCGGAGGGCGGGATGACCTATGAGGATTATATCCGGATACTGCTGTTCCTGACAGATACCGAGGCTGTGACAATGCGGACAATCGACAGGGTAGAGGAAAATCTTGTGTCGGAGGAAAAAGGAAGGATCTTCCTCGCAGATCAGTGTATTACAAAGATTGAGATCATGAATACCGCAGTGATCTACGGGGAGGTCAGCTATGAATTTCCGGTCTGTTTTGCTTATCAGTGACACATCACGCATTATACATTGTCTCCTGTGCAGATGCCCTTTCGTCTAAGCCATAATCCCTCGTATGGCGAACCAAAATCTTTAGAAAGGAAAAATCGAACTGTGACGGCACTATCCAATAAAAATACACCCAATCCAACATGTGAAAGGGCATCTGCACAGGAGACAAGAGGAAGCGTGACGATAGAAGCAGCGGTGGGGATTCCGATGTTTCTCTTTGCGGCGCTGTTCCTTATCTGGCTGATCGAGCTGCAGAGTATAAAGATCAGTATTCTGAATGCAGCGCAGAATGCAGCGAAAAGTGCGGCTGAGACTACGTCAGTCGTTCCGGTCCTCAATAATATAAAACTGAAGTCAGATATCGTAAAGCTTATCGGAGAAGAGCGGGTCGAGAGAAGCATTCTCGACGGAGGAAGCAGTGCTATCAGCTGTATTAAGTCGTATGTGTCCCCTTACAGCGGGGAGATGAACGTTACCGTAGAGTATAAGATTAAAATGCCTGTCCCTGTATTAGGAAGGATGTCTGCAAAGATGAAAGAGCAGTTCAGGATCAGCGCCTGGACAGGATATGAGGACAGGGGAGTTGACTCGGAAGACGAAGAGATCGTATACATTACGGATAGAGGAGCTGTATATCACGAGGACTATCACTGCTCTTATCTTCAGCTTTCAATCAGCTTTATCCCATATACGGAGCTTGACGCAGCGAGGAACGGAGACGGAGGAAAATACTACAGATGCGAAAGATGCGTGTTCGGGGAGGCAATGACAGGCGTATATATCACCGGATATGGGAGCAGATATCATAATTCTCTAAACTGCAGCGGACTGAAAAGGACGATCCGTGCAGTAAAGCGTACAGAAGCGGCTGGAAGAAGAGGGTGTTCAAAATGTACAGAGTAGAAGAAATATTGTTTTTTATGATGCAAAACAGATGGAGGCTGTTTCAGATATTGTTCCTTCTCTATCTGATTATACTGAGCTGTATGGATATCAGGAAGAAGAAGCTTTCTCTGAGAGTGCTTCTCGCGGGAGCTCCGGCAGCAGTGATAAGCGGGATCTCTGCGTCAGAGATCCCCGCAGCCCTTCTGATTGCAGGAGGAGCTGTGGGAGCCGGATTCCTGGCAGTCAGCAAAATATCGGGAGAAGCGATGGGATATGGGGACAGTATATTGATCACGATCCTGGGTGGATTTCTCGGATTCTGGAATATCCTGTCGGTTTTGACGGCGGCTTTTCTTCTGGCGGCGGTTTTTTCCGCAGTTATGCTTGTACGAAGGGGATTTACGAGAAAATCGTCCTTCCCTTTTGTCCCGTTTCTGACGGCGGCATACATCGGAGTGCTCCTGACAGGAGGATTCTGAAGATGGAGGAAAGAAAGTGGGTAAATGGAAGCACGGTGGTTGAGATGGCTTATCTCATTCCGGCGTTCTTTCTTCTGTTTGTGCTCGTTATCCATACGGTGTTCTATTATCACGACAAGGTGATTCTCAGCGGGACCGCATGTGAGACGGCGGCAGTGACTGCCCAGGAGGCAAGGAGAAAGGGAGATAGAGGATTTGATGCGGAGGCGTTTTTCAGGGAGAGGATAGGGGATAAGCTGATTTTGCTTACTGTGTCAGACGTCAGTATAACAGACGGTGAAAGCGTGGTCAGCGTAGAGGTATCGGCATACAGGTCTGTCATGAAGCTTGCGATACAGCAGAAAGCAGTAAAACCAAAACCGGAGGAAGTGATCAGATGGACGGAATAAAAAGAGAGATTATGTTTGAAAAGGACTGGAATCAGCCGTGTGTCCACATTGACGTGCCAGTACCGTACGAGGAGGATTACCAGATGAAGATGCTCCGATATAATGAAATAGACGGGCTTCTTCGAGTATCCGGCATCGGAAGAGAGGATGAGAGCCGCTATACTTATCAGACAAGGGGAGGAATCTCGCTTGAGAAAAAGTATGAGAATAAAAATATAGAGAAAGAGACAATCACCGCATTTATAGAGCAGTTTATGAAGGCTGCCGACGCGGTCAGAAACCATATGCTTGACCCGGACTGTCTTCTGCTTGGCCCTGAATATGTGTATGTGAAAGAGGATAGATTCGGCTTCTGTTATCTTCCGGTAAGGCAGAAGAGCCTGTACAGAGCTTTTCATGAGATGACAGAATTTTTTGTAAGGAAGCTGGACTATAAAGATACAGAAGGAATTTTCCTGGCTTATCTCCTGCACAGATCTACGCTTCAGGAGGACTATGACCTGAGAGAAATCATGGAAAAATATCGCCGGGAAGCAAAAGAAAGAATCGCTCAGCGCGCTGAAGGGGAAGAGCGGAAAACAGAGAAAAGCGCTGTAGACAGCGCAGTCTTTACTCTGGAGGAGGAATCGTGTGATGACACATACGCTGCCGAACCGGGAGGGAGGTATAAGACGGGAATCGACACATCGGCGGTATATGAGGAAGAGAAGAGTTATGGACCGATCAGGAAGGTGATCGGAAGGATAAAGACAGGGCGGTGGGGCAGCTGGAATGACTTGATCACAGAAATAGATGGACAGGACGAAAGAGGGCATTTATAATTAAGGAAAATGCAGAGAAAAGAGGACATGATGTGAGAAGACGGCCAGAAGCAGTCTGTACAGTCGGGCTGATCGTTGTAAATATACTTGTATTTTTTATATTATCTCTGTTCGGACAGACAGAGGACGCCGGATTTATGCTTCAGCACGGAGCAATGTTTGAGCCGTTTGTGACGGAGTCGCATGAATATTACAGGATTATCACGAGCCTGTTCCTCCACTTTGGAATACAGCACCTTCTCAACAACATGGTGCTGCTGGGGGCGCTGGGATATCATCTGGAGAATGAGATTGGAAAGATAAAGTTCCTTCTGGTCTATTTTATCAGCGGAATCGGCGGAAATCTCTGCTCTCTTTTCTGGAATGTCTCCCATGGAGAACAGGTCATTTCCGCCGGCGCATCAGGCGCAATATTCGGGCTGATGGGGGCTCTCCTCTACATTGTGATCGTAAACAGAGGACGGCTTGGACGCCTTTCCGGGCGAGGGATGGCGGTCATGGTCGTACTGAGCCTTTATTTTGGGTTCACGAGCAGCGGAGTCGATAATCCGGCTCATGTCGGAGGCCTGATCAGCGGGATCGTGGCCGCTGTTATCCTGTACCGAAGAAAAAGATATGATTATTATGATTATGAGCCGTATGTCTGAATCAGGGAGCGGGTCTTAAAGCGCTCAGGCGGCGCGGTACAGAAAAAGGACAGAAATTCTATACGGGCAGCGAAACGGTGAATACAGTTCCGCTTTCGGGAGCAGATTCAAAGGAAATTGTACCTCCGTGTGCTTCGGCGATGCGTTTTGATAAAGGAAGGCCGAGACCGGTTCCCCCTTCCTTTTTCGTGACAAAAGGATCAAAAAGGGTGTCTGCTATGTCCGCCGGAACACCGCATCCGTTATCGCGGCATTGTATGACGATCGTATCAGCCTTCCGTTCAGCGGACAGAAAAATAGAGCCTTTAGATCCGACGGCGTCCTTTGCATTGCGCAGAAGATTGAGGACAACCTGCTCAAGCTTGACTTTGTCTCCGGTGAAATCTCCCATGTCCGGTGAGATCCTGGAGGAAAAATCAATGTCAGAATGCTCGGTGTCGAGCGATATGGCGAAAGAGACAGCAATATTTTTGAGAAGCTGTTCGATCCGGAATACAGAGTGATGGAGAGAAGAACTGTTGTTAAATGTCGAGAGCTCGTCCATGAGGCTGCACATGAACCTGACGTCATCCATTGTCTGCTCCCAGTTGTAAAATTCCTTTACTTCCGGATGCTGTGCTTCTATAACCTGGAGAGAAGACGAGATCAGAGCCAGAGGGTTCCGTATCTCATGGGCAATCATCGCCACATCTGTATGGTGGTTTTTCAGAAGCCGGGTGATGATCTCACGGGCGTCTTCGTTTTCTTCCATCAGGCGGTTCATTTTGTTGATATCTATATTATTAAGCATGAAAAATTTCCTCACTTTCGGATAAACGGCGGATATTTATTACATAGTTCAGTCTAGCATGATGCGGATAACGGTTCAATAAAATCAGCGTGACATGTTTCGACAAGCATTGAAAAATACTTCTCTTTTTCCAGAAAATGGGATATACTGATATACAAATAAATGTGGAAAAGAGGAAGAGATATGAAAGATAATGACTGCATTTTCTGTAAGATAGCGGCAGGGGAGATTCCGTCTGCAACGCTTTATGAGGATGATGATTTTCGTGTTATACTGGATCTCGGGCCAGCTTCAAAGGGACATGCGCTGATTATTCCGAAGGAGCATTACAGGAATCTGTATGACATCGACGAAGAGCTTGCCTCCAAAGCGATCATTCTGGCTAAGAAAATGGTAAAGAAGATGACAGATGTGCTGGGATGCGACGGGTACAATATCGTACAGAATAATGAAGAGGCGGCAGGCCAGACAGTATTTCATTTTCACATGCATTTGATCCCGAGATATAAGGATGACAATGTGGGATTAGGCTGGAATATGGGTAAACTTACGGATCAGGACAGAGATGAAATACTCGGGAAAATGAAATAATGCCGGAGAAAACATGTTGACAGGAAATCGTGAATTTAACGAGATTTATGAAAAATACAAAAATCTCGTTATGAAGACGGCATATATTTATTCCGGCAGTTACGAGACAGCAGAAGACATTACACAGGATACTTTTCTTAAATTGTATATCGGATACGAACATTTCAAAAAAGATAATGTTCCCTCATGGCTTTATACAACGGCGAAGAATGCCGCATTGAATTACAGGAAGAA
>CALWQS010000103.1 GCA_944383745.1 uncultured Mediterraneibacter sp.
ACAGCGCGGACCGCATTGTCATACCCTTCGTCCATAAGAACCTTCTCCGCCTTCGAAAAATGTCCCAGCACATAGTCCGCAAGATCATACTTCGGCGGCTTCTCGCCTACGCCGACCTTGATCCGCGGGAACACCTGTCCGCCGAGATGGGCGATGATATTCTTGATCCCGTTATGGCCTCCCGCGCTTCCCTTTGCCCTTATCCTGAGCTGCCCCACTCCAAGGCTGATATCATCATAGATCACGAGCAGTTCGTGCTCCTCATCCACCTTATAATAGTCAAGAAGGCTTCTTATACTCTCTCCGCTCAGATTCATATAGGTCTGCGGTTTCGCCAGGATCACCTTCTGGCCTGCGATCATTCCTTTTCCGATGAATGCGCGGTGTTTCTTCACATCTACAGCTATATTGTATTTCTCAGACAGCCTGTCTATTACATCAAATCCTGCGTTATGCCTCGTCCCCTCATATTCCTTTGTCGGATTGCCCAGACCGGCTATAATAAACATCTTCCTCATCCTTTCTCCAGTCAAGAATCGCAGTCTATTTTACAGCATGCCCCCTGTTTTGTCACGCAAAAGCGGTGAATATTTTCCCATTTTGTGTCATACACTTATAAAAACAGCTGGACGCCATGAAGGCTGACAGCGAAGCAGATAGGGAGGTAACTCTATGGGTTCCAAGACAAAGATCGTTGTCCTGCACATGAAAGAAATCGTCTATACCGCCGTGTTCGCCGCATTGGGGATACTGCTCATCATCCTCCTTGCCGTCATGTTCCGACCAGACAGCGGACCGCAGGATACAGGCGCCGATAAGCAGTACACTCCGGGCATCTATACATCCTCGCTCACACTGAATAACGCAAACCTGGAAGTGGAGGTATCCGTAGACGAATCCCACATCAATTCGATCCGTTTTTCCAATCTGGATGAAACGGTAACCGCCATGTTCCCTCTCATCCAGCCGGCCATAGAAGATATCGCCGAACAGGTTTACGAGACCCAGTCTCTGGACGGCGTCTCTCTGCCGGAGGACACTCCGTATACTTCTCAGATGATACTGGATGCGATAAAAGAAGCCGTAGACAAAGCCGCAGTCAAATAAACTGCGGCTTTCCACTGTCAGATATTCTGCGCACTGCCTCTGCAATTTTATTTCCGGGCCGCGCATCCACTTCTCTCAGCCCTCTACGATCAGATATGTCCCATCCGGGAGCGCGAATACTTCCGACGCTTCTTCCAGTTCTTCCTCTGTCATGTGATCCACATCCGCGCCGCTCTCTTCAAAATACTCTCTGACCTCTTTCAGAGAATCTACGACTACCGCCATGCAGTCCTCCAGGAAGGCCTCAGCCTCCTCCAGCGTCTCAGCCACAGGCTCGTCAAACAGTCTTCCCTGCTCCTTCAGGAAAGTCCTCAGGCATTCTTCACTGTAACCGTTCATTCTGTTTCCCCCTTATCCTTTCACCATCTCGATGATCTCATCCGCAGAATCTACAATACATTC
Organism: uncultured Mediterraneibacter sp.; assembly: GCA_944383745.1. Lineage (GTDB taxonomy): Bacteria > Bacillota > Clostridia > Lachnospirales > Lachnospiraceae > Mediterraneibacter. The sequence continues at coordinate 1,510 of CALWQS010000103.1, forward strand.
CGCGCCTGCTGCCTTCAAGTCCTCCGCTCCGCGGAATCCCCAGGAAACAAGTATCGTCTTCATCCCGGCAGCCCTTCCCGTCGCCGCGTCCACCTCGGAATCTCCGATATAGACCGTCTCATCCGGCTCTGCGCCCAATGCGGACGCGATCTCAAGCGCAGCCGCAGGATCCGGCTTCCTCGGCGTGCCGTCCCGCTGTCCCTGCACCCGGTCAAATACGCCGTCCCCGAATATCTCGCTGACGACATGCACCGCCTGCCTGTCAGGCTTGTTGGACAGCACTGCCAGCTTAAGCCCCATCTCTTTCATCTGCGCCAGCATCTCCCTGACGCCCGGATAAGGCACCGCATGATATGTGCAGTTCTCGTCAAATATTCTTCTGTATGCAGCCATCGCTTCATCGAAATGCTTCAGTTCTGTATCTCCGCCTGCGCGCAGCGCTTTCTCGATCAGCACTTTCGCTCCGTTTCCAACAAAGATCCGGCACTGATCCCTCGTGATCTGCGAGAGGCCGATCTCCTTCATCGTCTCGTTGACGGAAAAAGTCAGAGAATCCAATGTATCTGCCAGCGTTCCGTCAAGATCAAATATACATGCTTTATACATGGCTTCCTCCACACTCTTCTTTTGTATTTCATCCATATGATAGTATGCGGCAGGAAAAATTTCAACACTTTCTGAAATTTTCTCTTATTCCCCAAGAAGGTACTGCCGCATAACCTTCAATGCATTTTTCTCCAGACGGCTCACCTGAGCCTGGGAGATATTGATCTGTTCCGCCACTTCCATCTGTGTCTTTCCCTCAAAGAAGCGGAGCTTTATGATGTAACGTTCTCTCTCGTTCAGCCTCTCCATGGCCGCTTCAAGAGACAGCTCCTCAACCCAGTTCTCCTCCCTGTTCTTCTTGTCGCTCACCTGATCCATCACATAGAGCGCATCGCCTCCATCACTGTACACAGGCTCGTGAAGGCTCATCGGCGCCTGGATCGCGTCCAGCGCAAACACCACGTCTTCCTTCGAGATGCCGATCTCATCTGCGATCTCCTGCACGGTGGGCTCCTTCATATGGCGGCGGATATATCCTTCCTTTGCGTAGATGGCCTTGTATGCAGTATCCCGCAGGGATCTGCTCACCCGGATAGAGCTGTTGTCCCGCAGATATCTGCGGATCTCTCCTATTATCATCGGGACCGCATAGGTAGAGAACCTGACCATTCTCGCCGGGTCAAAATGATCCACCGCCTTCATCAGCCCCACGCAGCCGATCTGAAACAGATCGTCCGCGTTCTCATTGCTCCCGTCGAACCGCTTGATCACACTCAGGACCAGCCTCAGGTTCCCTTTGATGTATTTCTCCCGCGCCTCTTCGTCCCCGGCCTGGATGCGGGCGAACAGTTCCTCCTTCTCTTCTTCCTTTAAAAGCGGAAGCTTCGACGTGTTCACCCCGCACAGCTCAACCTTATTTACCATCATTGCAAGAATCCTCCTAAGCGATTTTCTACTTAGAATCATTCTCACTCTGAGGTTAAGATATTCGGAGCGCCCGGAAATTTTATAAACTTTTAGACCTTGACAAAAAACTCTTTAGATTTCCCATTTATCAGCAAGATTGTTGATCTGGCTCTCGAACTTTGCCTTGTCTTTGTTGGAAAGCCCCTCGTTGCTGTAGATGATATCAAGGAGCCTCTTCCCTGCTTCCACAAGACGGTCAAATGCTGTATCCGCCTTTCTTCTGGCTGCTTTTTTCGCCTTGACCGGAATGCGCACGCCCTCATTTATGATCTCGTTTGTCAAAAGATCCGCCTCACAGCAGGGATACGGGGCCCATGTCTTGCAGCCGAACCGTTCCTCCACCGTCTTCGCAAACTCATCGGTGACTTCATCCTCGCCGTGTACTACGAAAACTCTCTCCAAAGGAGTCCTGAATCCGCCGATCCAGTTCAGAAGGCCGTTCATGTCTGCATGCCCGCTCACGCCGTGAAGGCTCTCGATCCGGGCGTGCACCTCGATCGGCTCCCCGAAGAGCTTAATGTTTTTCTCTCCCTCCAGCAGACGCCGTCCGAGCGTCCCGTTCGCCTGATATCCCACAAAAAGGACCGTACATTCCGGTCTCCACAGATTGTGTTTCAGATGATGGCGGATTCGTCCCGCGTCGCACATTCCGGAAGCTGATATGATGACCTTCGGCTTCTCGATGAAATTGATCATCTTCGAATCCTCGCTCGTAGTGGAGGTGTGAAGTCCCGGAAAGACGAGGGGATTCACGCCTGCGTTCACAAGAGCCAGTGCCTCTTCGTCAAAGCAGTCCCTCATATTTTTTGTAAAGATTTTCGTCGCCTCGATCGCCAGCGGGCTGTCCAGATACACCTCAAAATCCTGATATTCCGGAAGCAGCTTTTTCTCCTTGATCTCCCTGATAAAATACAGCATTTCCTGAGTCCTGCCGACCGCAAAGGAAGGGATGACTACATTCCCGCCCTTGTCAAAGGTCTCGCGGATGATTCTGGTAAACTCGCCGAGATAATCCGGCTTCTCCGCAGAGTGGACCCGGTTTCCGTATGTGGACTCTACCACGACATAATCTGCCGCCTCGGTGTACGTAGGATCTTTGATGATCGGCTGGTCGACATTCCCTACGTCTCCGGAGAAGACGATCTTTTTTGTCACGTCTCCTTCCGTCACCCACACCTCAATGCTTGCCGAGCCGAGAAGATGGCCTACGTCGGTAAATCGTATCTGGATCCCGTCGCAGATCGTGATACGCTCGCCATACCCGCAGGGCACCAGCAGCTCGATCGCGTCCAGGGCATCCTGCATCACATAGACAGGCTCATACTCCGGCTTCCCTGCGCGCTTCCCCTTTCTGTTCCTCCACTCAGCCTCAAACTCCTGGATATGCGCGCTGTCCCGAAGCATAATATTACAGAGATCCGCAGTCGCAAATGTGGCGAAAATCTGCCCCCTGAACCCTCTCTTTGCCAGCCTTGGGAGCATGCCTGAATGATCGATGTGCGCGTGCGTCAAAAATACATAATCAACTTCATTCTCCGGGATCGGAAGCCCCGGATTTTCATACAGATCCGGACCCTGCTCCATTCCGCAGTCGATCAGGATGTTTTTCCCCGCCGCCTGCAGGAAATGGCAGCTTCCCGTAACTTCATGGGCCGCACCGATAAAAGTAAGCTTCATAAGTCTCACCAACCCTTTTCATTTTTCTTCTATTGTAACATCTCTTTGTATAGAATACATCTCTTTTCATTCAAATCTGACCATTTCCCGCTTCAGTCTCTGCATAATCTTTTTCTCCAGGCGCGAGATGTATGACTGTGAAATGCCGAGCAGATCCGCCACTTCTTTCTGCGTCTTCTCCTTCCCTTCCGGGTCGTCCAGGCCGAACCTCATACGGACGATCAGCTTCTCCCTGCTGCTCAGCTTGTTCAGCGCGCGGATCAGAAGCCTGCGCTCCGCCTCATTCTCCAGATCCCTGTAGATCGTATCCTCGTCCGTCCCGAGGATGTCAGACAGCAGGAGCTCATTGCCGTCCCAGTCCACATTCAGCGGCTCGTCTATGGAGACCTCCATTTTCGTCTTGCTGTTCCTTCGCAGATACATCAGTATTTCATTTTCGATGCATCTCGACGCATAAGTGGCAAGCTTGATCTTTTTTGTCGGATTAAAGGTATTGATCGCCTTGATCAGGCCGATTGTGCCGATCGAGATCAAATCCTCCACACCCACTCCCGTGTTGTCAAACTTCTTCGCTATGTACACGACCAGCCGGAGATTGTGCTCGATCAGCGTCTTCTTCGCCTCTTGATCCCTCTCCGTGCCGAGGCGCCGGATCACCTCCGTCTCCCTTGCTCCCTCCAGCGGAGGCGGCAGGATCTCCGTCCCTCCGATGTAGTGGATCTCTTTCTGCCCGCCGAAGAGCAGGGATCTGATATCCGGAATCACTTTCAGTTTAAACTGCTGCGGCACTGCTACTTTTACAACCATTATTCTTTATTCCTCCCAATCATCCAAATCTTTACTTTCTGCTGCTCTTGACAGCAGCCGTTTTCTATCATACATTCCGGCGCAGAACTCTCCTCCGCCGTTCTTCTCGTCCGGATGTCCGCCGGATCACCGTGCAAGAGAGCCGGGGTTCAAGATCATCTGATATTCCCCGCGCCCGCAGAGAGGACCTTCCCCGACCCCCATCAGCGGCGCCTCCACCCACGCCTCCCCGTCTTTATGGACGCACATCCGCTCCGCTCTGAAAACTCTCATAATGTCCTCCCCGCTCACACATCGATATGGAATGAACCGGAAGCCCCGCATCTGCCCCGCAGATCCGAAAATTTCTTCCGCAGTCTTCGGATCAAGTATGTTCACAGGCTCTCCCGTGCAGGGATCTGTAAGAACGTTGCCGGTATCCCACAATGCCTTCAGCGTATAGCCGGCTCCGTCCGCGAACACCGTCACCTCCAGGATTTCCCGTCCGCTGCGAAAAAGCGACGCCGCAGCGCTCCATATCCCCGAGAAAATGAAAAAGCACACTGCCGCAGCCGCATAAAACAGACTCACGTATCTTATATACGGCCGAAATATCTGCAGGATGCCGCCGAGAACAAACGCAGAGAGATACAGCAGAATAAATGCTTTTGCAAACTGCACGATACTGCTGATCTTCAGCCCTGCTGCCAGCATCGCGCTGTTGATCACGAAATGGAAAAAGATCAGTTTGACGGCTGCCGGAAACGGGATCGCGATCACCAGACAGGTAAGGGCGCTTCCGAGCGCACCTCCGAGAAAAATACGTCCGTATGCCCGGCCGCATTTCAGAATGCGGTTCACAGCCAGGATGAGCAGACTGTCCATCATGAAGTTTTCGAGGAACAACACGTCTATATACAGTTCATAGTACATGCCTCACCTTCTTTCTCCTTTGTATGGGAACAATTATAAGACAGGGGAACTCTGAAATTTGTCAGATGATGGCGTTCTGCCTGAAATATATTTCGACACAGCTCTGCCAAAGATCCGTCCGCAGCTCCTGCCGCCGGATTCAGGGCGGCACCGGGCGGAATGATATGATTACAGAAAATATTTTCAGAAACAGAAAAAGGGAACTGTCTTTCGACAGTTCCCTGAATCTCATATTATGCTTGTCCGACCGATTATTTCTTAAAGAAATCCGGAATCTTAATAGTCTGCTCCTTCACTGTTCCGGAAGGTGTCCTCGGCTGCAGAGTCGGCATTGTTCCGCCCTGCGGCCTTGCAGCTCCTGTGCTGTAAGGATTTCTTCTCTCTGTATCGTGAGAGCCCGCTGTACGCCCGTCACCCTGGAGAACGGATCCCACCTTTTTCTGACCTTCCAGTCTTGCTTTTAATTTGGAAGCGCTTCCGCCTACATTATGTAAGCCAGTTGCGATGACGGTGATTGTACACTCGTCAGACTTCGTATCATCATACATAGCACCAAAGATAATGCTTGCGCTCTCGCCTGCGAGCTCCTGAACGTAATCAGCCGCATCAGATGCATCCATAAGAGTGATATCACCGGATACATTAACAATAACATTGGATGCGCCCTGGATCGTTGTCTCAAGCAGCGGACTTGCAACTGCCTCTTTGACTGCTTCCAGCGCTTTGTCGTCTCCGCGTCCGGATCCGATTCCGATGTGGGCAATGCCTTTGTCTTTCATGACAGTCTGGATATCCGCAAAGTCCAGGTTGATCAGAGACGGAACATTGATCAGGTCCGTGATACCCTGGATACCCTGCTGCAGAACCTCGTCAGCCTTCTTCAGCGCTTCCGGCATTGTCGTGCGTCTGTCAACGACCTCGAGAAGCTTGTCATTCGGGATAACGATGATCGTGTCTACATTTTCTTTTAATTTATCAATTCCTGTAAGGGCATTCTGCATTCTTGTCTTGGACTCGAAACGGAACGGCTTTGTCACGACTCCTACCGTCAGCGCTCCCTGCTCCTTCGCGATACGTGCGATAACCGGAGCTGCGCCTGTTCCTGTTCCGCCGCCCATACCGCAGGTTACGAACACCATGTCCGCGCCCTTCAGAGCCGCTGAAATCTCTTCCGAGCTTTCCTCTGCCGCCTTCTCTCCTACTTCCGGCTGTGCTCCTGCGCCAAGGCCTTTCGTAAGCTTTTCTCCGATCTGCATCAGCGTCGGTGCCTTACAAAGCTGCAGTGCCTGCTTATCTGTATTCACTGCGATAAATTCTACGCCTGCAATCTGCTCGTCGATCATGCGGTTCACAGCGTTATTTCCGCCGCCGCCGACTCCGACAACAATAATTCTTGCAGCCGCTTCCGATTCGTTGGTTTTAATTTCTAACAAGAGTATTTCCTCCTTTGTCGTCTTATTAATTTCTTATACATCCCATTTTTTTGATTGAACGCTATAATTCAATAAGTATATAATAAAGTCTTTTGGGCAAATAATCAATACATTTTTTCTTATTTTTCTGATTTTTTGCAACAGTTGTTACTGTTCA
>CALWQS010000104.1 GCA_944383745.1 uncultured Mediterraneibacter sp.
ATACTGCCTGCCGCCACGAAAAAATCTGCCAGATTGTACGTGACTGCCGACGCCTTCTCATTCCCGCAGCGAAATCCGATATAGTCCACGACATACCCTTTCGCGCAGCGGTCCAGCGTATTGCTCCATGCGCCCGCCGTGATAAGCGACAGGCCTTTCTTTATCCAGAATCCCTTCTCCCGGAACAGTGCAAGAAGACACACTCCCGTAAAGATCAGCGTCGAGACAAGGGACAGCCTCTTCACCAATTCCGGCTCATCCTCCAGCAGATTCAGGCACAGCCCCTTGTTGTGCACTCTGCGGAGGACGATCCTCTCTGTCAAAGTCCTCTCTTCGCCTATTTTCAGATTCTTCTCCGCATAGGACTTCATCATTTGATCTGCCGCAAACAGCACTGTGCCTCCGGCAGGAAACCATATCTTTTTCATCTTTCTGTCCGCCATATATGCGACCGCACTCCGATCATTCTTCTGTATCGTCAGAATCCTTCTTCAGATTCTCCGCCACATCGCTGAACTTATCCGCCGCTTTTCCTGCCGCCTCGCTGACCTTCTGTGCTGCTTTCTCTGCCATATCGCCGGCCTTCTGCGCCGCTTTCTCCGCCATATCGCCGGTCTTCTGTGCCGCTCTCTCCGCCATATCGCCGGCCTTCTGCGCTGCCTCGTCCATCTTATGGGCCGCGCTTTCTGCCATGTCAGCCGCCTTCTCTTTCATGGAATCCGCATAGCTTTCTTCGGACTCGTCCGCAAAAACATCTTCCGCTTCTTCCTCTTCGGCAGCTTTCTCACCGCAGTACGGACAGAACGCCATATCCTTTGCCACCATCCTGCCGCAGTTTTGGCACTCTTTTGAGCCTTTGATCTTTGCGATCTTCCTGTCATATTCTCCCATTGTCTTTTCCCGTGACTGGATCGCCTCGCAGAGCTCCTTTGCCTCTTCTTCTACTTCTTCTCCTGCTTTATAACGGTCGTAAATCATTTTCCCAAGCTCCATAAGATCGACCGCATTTCCTCTCGCCAGGCTTCTTGACTGGCTTTTTAACCGCTGAATTTCAATGGCTTCTCCCGCCTTGTTTGTCATCGTCTCTGCAGTCTCGCCAATGCGTTTTCCCAAATCTTCAAAAAAATCTTTCATCGTCTCGCTCTCCCTTCTTCCGGCATTTTCAGCAGCCGGTCCCGTCTTTGCAGGATCCTCCCCGCAAGTTTTTGATTTACATACATTATACCCCATTGCCTGGCAACTTCAACAGCTTCCCCGCCGAATTTATATTTTTTTAACCTGTCGGCAGTACATAATTTCCTCTGTTTTCACATATATTTATTCCAAAACCTGATATGGTAATTCGTATGGCTGATCTTAAAACCTGCCGGGAACATATCCTGTCCGAAGACTACCGGGATTTCATCGGAAATCATGTGCGGACTCCATTTTTCGACAGCATCATGGATGAAAACCAGTGCGTACAGGACGCGGGGTTTGACTATAAATGCTTCTACTTCCCGAAAGAGACCGCAGAGCCTGTCACTCTGTCAAAATTTTCTTACAATTCCATACCGAAGTGCTTTGCTCCGCTCAGCATGGAGACGCTGAACCAGACGGGCATCCTGCCGATCCAGAACTATCCGACCCTGCAGCTCAAAGGAGAGGGCGTGCTGATCGGCTTTCTGGACAGCGGAATTGATTATGAAAATGCCGTCTTCCGCAGCCTCGACGGCTCCACGCGGATTGCGGCGATCTGGGATCAGACTGTGCAGGACGGGACGCCGCCGGAGGGCTTTTCCTACGGAAGCGAGTTTTCCCGGGAGATGATCAACGACGCGCTCCGCTCTGATTCCCCGGCTTCCCTCGTCCCTTCTTCTGATGATACCGGGCACGGCACCTACGCGGCGAGCCTTGCCGCCGGGTCTGCGGATCCTGCCGAGCAGTTTCTCGGAGCGGCTCCGGAGTCCACGCTTGCCGTCGTGAAGCTTAAGCAGGCAAAGCAGTATCTGCGGGATTACTATTTCATTCCCCGGGAGGCTGTCTGCTATCAGGAGACTGATCTGATGCTCGGCCTGAAATATCTGAACGACCTGGCTGACCGTCTGCAGCTTCCCCTTGTCATCTGCATCACGGTCGGCACAAGCATGGGCGGTCACATCGGCACGCTCCCGTTTCCTTATCTGATCGAAGGCTACAGTACGAAACCGAACCGGATCACCGTGATCGGCACGGGGAATGAAGCGGACAAACGGCATCACTATTACAACCGGATTGAGGGCGAAGCAGATAGCAGGACCATCGAAGTTCGGGTAGGCGAGAATGTGAGCGGTTTTTTCCTGGAACTCTGGACCGAGATCCCGAACATCCTGTCCATCTCTCTGATCTCTCCTTCCGGGGAAAATACATCCCGCATCCCCTTCCGTGTGGGGGAAGAGGAAGAGATCGACTTTCTGTTCGAGCGGACCAGAGTCTCCGTGGATTACCGGCTCCTTGTAGAAAAGACCACGTCAGAGCTTGTCTTCTTCCGCTTCCATGCGCCCGCTCCGGGGATCTGGAAGATCATCGTAGAACCGCTGGCCGCCATAGACGGCAGCTTCCATATGTGGCTGCCTCTGACCGAGTTCTTGAGCGGAGAGGTCTATTTCCTGGAATCCGACCCTTACTATACACTGACAAGCCCGGCCAATACTGACAGCCCTGTGATCGTCTCCTATTATGACGGGAAAACAGACGGGGTAGCGCAGGCTTCCGGGCGCGGCTATACCCGCATTCAGCGCGTGAATCCGGATCTCACAGCCCCGGGCATCAATGTCAGGGGCGCGCTGCCCGGCGGGCGCTTCTCCTCCCGCTCCGGCTCCTGCGTTTCGGCTGCCGTGACCGCCGGAGCCGTAGCCCTCATGCTGGAGTGGCTCATCTATATTGAGGAGGTTCCGGGCATCGACTCCTTCCAGATCAAGAGCCTGCTCATCCTCGGAGCGGCGCGCCCGAGGACGATGGAATATCCCAACCGCGAATGGGGGTACGGACAGCTCAGCCTGTACAACACCTTTGAGGCCATGCGTCAGCTGTAAAAAATGCATTTTGGGACACAGTGAAATGCAATTGGGGACGTAGTCAAATTGAATTTGACTACGTCCCCAATTGACGTTTTTATCCCAGTCTCGGCACTTCCTGCCCTCTCAGCTGGATGATCGGTCCGCCCGTCCCCTCGATATATCCGCGGGTGATCGTCACCTGCCCGATGCTGTCGTCCTTCGGGATCTCATACATGATATCCAGCATAAATTCCTCGATGATCGCACGCAGGGCGCGGGCGCCGGTATCCTTCTCCATCGCCTTCTCCGCGATCGCCTCCAGCGCTCCGTCGTCGAAGTCCAGCTTCACCTCATCCAGAGCCAGAAGCTTCTGATACTGCTTGAGGATCGCATTCCTCGGTTCTTTCAAAATCTTCACCAGCATGTCCTTATCAAGTCCCTTCAGGGTGAAGATGATCGGCAGGCGCCCCAGGAACTCCGGGATCATGCCGAATTTTCTAAGATCCTCCACTGTCACCTTGGACAGCAGATCCTTGTCATGCTCATACTTGTCTTTCAGCTCAGCATTGAAGCCCATGGAAGTCTTCTTCTGGAGCCTTTCTTTGATAATTTCCTCCAGGTCCGGGAATGCGCCTCCGCAGATAAACAGAATATTCTTTGTATTCACCGTTGTCAGCGGGACCATCGCATTCTTGCTGTTGGCTCCGACCGGCACTTCCACCTCGCTCCCCTCAAGAAGCTTAAGCATTCCCTGCTGGACCGACTCGCCGCTCACATCCCGCTGATTAGAGTTTCTCTTCTTCGCGATCTTGTCGATCTCGTCGATAAAGATAATCCCCTGCTCCGCGCGCTCCACATCATTGTCCGCCGCCGCGAGCAGCTTGGATACTACGCTCTCGATATCATCGCCTATGTATCCCGCCTCCGTAAGGGAAGTGGCGTCCGTGATCGCCAGCGGCACATCCAGAAGTCTCGCAAGAGTCTTGACCAGATACGTCTTTCCGCTTCCTGTCGGCCCAATCATAAGCATATTCGACTTCTCGATCTCGATGTCGTCCATCGTGTCCGTCGCCACCCTCTTATAATGGTTGTATACCGCAACAGACATCGCCTTCTTGGCATATTCCTGCCCTACCACATACTCGTCCAGCCGGGCTTTGATCTTGTGGGGCGCCGGAATATCCCTGATATTCAGCTGGTGGAACTCCTTCGGCTTCTCTTTCTTTTTCTTGATCTTCTGCGCGCGCGGCTGCATATTCTCGAGATCCGCCATGTTCAAAAACTGCACGCCCGGCATATTCATCAGGCGGCTCAGATCAATTGAGCCGCTGGTCATGGCGTCAAAGCTTCTCTGCATGCAGTCCGGGCATACCGTGATATGATTCGGCAGATCGATCATCTTCCCGGTCACGCTCTCCGGCCGATGGCAGATGAAACAGATCTTTTCATACCCGTCGTCCCGGTTCTTGTCCTTCTCCTGTCCCCGGGTGTCCATTTCATTTCTCCCGTTTTCAGCCGGCGTCTCCCTGCCACTCTCCTTCTCCTTTGTATCTTCTTCGTCTAATATGATAAAATCCTGATCTGACATAAATTCATCCCTTCTTTTTCGGCTTTTCTACCATTATAGTACACACCCACAGGTTATACAAATGAACTTTTTCTAAAGGGGCCCTTGGCACGGCTGCGGGTTCCAGCACAGAATTGAGGCCGGCTTCTGCCGGCATAATACGCCTCCGGATCCCTCAGGTCATTGCACCTCCTGCAGGCGCAGTCCTGCCGTGTCTGTCACAGGGATAGAAAATACGACCGATTTTGCTTTGCTTCCCATTCCTGCATTCTCCATGATCGACCTCATGATCGCATTCTTATGCGCCGTCTTCGCCACAATGTAGATGATCTCCTTCTCATCTGCGATAGAGACCCCGAGGAACTTCTCTGCCTTTTCAAGCCCTGTTCCCTTTGCGTGGATCACTGTCCCTCCGCCTGCGCCTTCCGCCCGGGCTGCATCCATCACCTCTTCGCTGTAACCATGGTTCGCTATCACAACGATCAGTTCATATTTTGTGTCCTTCATCACACTCTCCTCTACTTTATCATATATCTGTCCGTCCGCAAAAAACTGAAGCGCCTTTTTCCCTCCGACGCTCGAAAGAGGAAGGAGGAACGCGATCCCCGTGCCCGGGACATCGATCTGAAAATTTTCCTCAAGCCCCTTCTTCACTTTCTCCCACGTGTCACTTGTCACAACAGACATCATGACCATCTTCTCTGTCACTTCAAGGCCGAAGCAGTCCAGCATCTCGTTTGTCGCCGTCCCGTTCGCCAGGGTGCAGAAAATCGCAGAGAGATTGTTTCTCTCATAAAACGCAAGCATCCTGCGCCCCATGGAACGCTTCGTAATCGTCATCATCAAATTAAATTCGCTCATATATCGCACCCCGCATTAAAGTTCTATGATGTCGTCATCCGGAAGACGGGCAAATACGTCTGCCGCTTCCTCCGCCGCTCTCTTCCCGAGATGCCTGGAATTGACCTGATAAACCAGTCCCAGGATCTGGATCGTGATCAGAGGCGTCATAGCTACCATTGCCACCACTCCGAACGCATCGGTCACAATATCTCCGCCGACGCTCACACAGGCTCCCATGGCAAACGGGAGAAGGAACGTGGCTGTCATCGGCCCTGAGGCGACGCCTCCGGAGTCAAATGCGATTGCAGTAAATATCTTCGGCACAAAGAAGGAAAGGATAAGGGCCGCTGCATAGCCTGGGATGATAAACCAGAAAATGGAGATCCCTGTCAGGACACGTATCATCGCCAGCCCCAGAGAAACTGCCACGCCGATCGAAAGGCTGAGGCTCATCGCGCCGGATGTAATCGTCCCCGAGGTGATATCCTCTACCTGTCGGGTGAGTACGAACACTGCCGGCTCCGCGCGGACGATAAAATATCCGATGAGCATTCCGACAGGCACGATGATCCATTTGTACGGATTGTCCGCGAGCACCTGCCCGAGATAATTCCCCGCCGGCATGAATCCCACGTTCACGCCTGTGAGAAAGAGCACCAGCCCCGCGTAAGTATACGCCATGCCGACTCCGATCCTGATCAGCATCCTCCTCTGCATCCGGCGGAAGACGGCCTGGAAGATCACGAAAAAGACGATGATCGGCAGCAGCGATACCGCCATCTCTCTCATATAATCCGGGAATCCTTCCGCGAAGACAGCCCATAGCTCCACAGAGTTCTCGATATCCGGAATGCCTTCCGCCGCATACTCCGTGCTCTCCGGGCGGTAGATCAGGCTCAGCACGAGGACCGAGAGGATCGGTCCGACAGACGAGAGCGCCACCAGGCCGAAGCTGTCGTCCTCCGCCCTCTCGTCGCTTCGGATCGCGGAGATACCGATGCCCAGCGCCATGATAAACGGCACCGTCATCGGTCCCGTCGTCACGCCGCCCGCGTCGAACGCCACCGCGATGAAATCGCCTGGCACGAAAAACGCCAGAGCAAATACGATCATATAAAGCGCCAGCAGCATATAGGCCAGCGTGATGTTAAAGAGCATCCTCAGAAGCGCCGCAACGAGAAACAGGCCGACGCCGAACGCAACCGACAGGACGAGCACAATATTCGGCACCGACGGGACCTGTTCTGCCAGCACCTGAAGGTCCGGCTCCGATATAGTGACGATGAATCCGAGGATAAAACTCAGAAGAACCATCAGCCACAGCTTCTTCGTCTGGGTCATACAGGTTCCCACATTCTCTCCGATCGGCGTCATGGACATCTCCACACCGAGCGTGAAGAACATCATCCCCACGATCAGGAGCACCGCCCCCAGCAGAAACGCCAGCAGGATCCCCGGCTCCAGCGGCGCGATCGTGAAGCACAGCGCCAGCACGATCGCCAGGATCGGGAGCACCGCCTTTAACGTTTCATTCAATTTTTCCTGCAGTTTCTCTTTTAATTTCGCTGTTTTAAAATTCAAACCTTCCCTGCCTTTCCATTTTATTCATTCAACATTTTCAGGAACTCTTCCTCCGAGATGATCGGGATCCCGAGCTCCCGCGCTTTCCTGTTTTTCGACGAGGTCGAATTAACGTCGTTATTGATCAGATAATTGGTCTTTGACGTCACGCTGCCCGTGACCTTGCCGCCACGTCTCTCGATCTCTTCTTTCACCTCTCCCCGGTTTGCGAAATGCTCCACACTCCCTGTGATCACAAAATTCACACCGCTCAAGTCCTTTCCGCCCTCCGGCTCTTCTTCCTTCGGTATCTCCACCTCGCCGAGCAGTCTCCGGAAGATCTCCCTGTGCTCTTCATCGGCAAAATACTGCACGTATGTCCCTGCGATGACTTCACCCACTCCGGAGATCTCCGCCAGCTCTTCCGCCGTCGCATTCATCACGCGCTCCGGGTCATTGCCCAGCGCACGGCAGATCACCTTCGCATTGGCGCTCCCGATATTCGGAATCCCCAGGCTGTACACAAGGCGCGGCAGCGTCGTCACCCTTGCGTTCTGCACGCCCGCCTGAAGCTTCAGATAAGATTTCTCCCCGAACCCGTCCATCGACTTGATCTCTTCCTCATAGCGGTCAAGATGGAAAATATCAGTAAAATCTTTGATGAATCCGTTCATGATAAACTTCTCCAGAGTCGCCTCCGACAGCCCCTCTATGTTCATGGCGTCGCGGCTCACGAAAAGGGCAAAAGACTTGATATGCTTTGCCTGGCACTTCGGATTCGTACAGACCAGCGTCTTTGTCTCATTTTCCATATTGATCCGCGTCTCCCCGCCGCAGACCGGGCAGGTCCTGGGGATATCCCTGACGCCGCTCCGCGTCAGGTTCTCCGCGATCTGCGGGATGATCATGTTCGCCTTGTACACCTG